>JAEUWB010000060.1 GCA_016786595.1 bacterium
AGCTATATATCTTTATTATGAGCACTGAAAAAACTCCTCTTGAAAAACAAGTATCCCCACTGGTCCAAAAATTCATCCTTGGAGCAGTCATTGCTGTAATCCTGCTAATTGTCGTCCTCCGGTTGATCCCTGTTGATGATAAGGGCGGCTATGTGGAAATAAAAAGCAAACCAAAAGCCAAGAAAGAATTCACAATTACTGGCATAGAGGCGGCGCAGAAAACTTCAACCTTTTTGAAAAATCTAGAAACACAGAGCCAAGCATTTGAAATTAAAACTTGTAATGCCGAAGGCAAGTGTGCATTTGAGGGGAAACAGACGGCCCCCTCTTACGCTTGGAAAATACTTGCATACTCTGCTCTATTAAATCTCTCTAAAGAGGCTTCTTATCTCAGTAAAATTTCATCGATCTATGATGAAATGTATAAAATTTCAGACGGCACTGATTTATCATGGAGTGCTGCGCAGATTTTCTTTGCTTTTAAAACTACTGGGGAAATTGCCTATACCGATCGAATCTATGAAGCAGTGCGTGGATTCCGCGAAGTCGTAGAATCAAATTTTGACCCCAAGAAACACGCACAAGAATCAATGCTACTTGCTGTAGGCGCGCGCCAAATGGCCCTCGTGTATGGCATGCTTGGTGATAAGAAAATTGTGGAATTTTTACGTAACAAGCGCAGCATTTCTTATAAAGCTGATCTTTTCGAGAAAGACCGTACTGCCTTTAAGGAAGCAGGAAAAAAATTGCTAGATTTAGCGATTCAATCCGACTCAGCCCACGGCAATATCGTCCCCGGAATCTCTGAGTTTCGCGAAGATGGCTGTTGGATAGCTCTAGCTAAACTTGAGTTTGCTCGCTCAGCTGAGGAGCCTAAGTACTATGAAGAGCTGCAAGAATTATTCAAAAAACTTGATTTCTCTGAGCGTAATTACAAGCAGCTATTATTCTCATCGGCCTCCCAAGTCCACCCCTGTATCGAGGTGCTCCTTGATCTTTCCGAGAAAAATCAAGACTTTAAGGCAGATGCTCAAGCCCTCATGGAGCATTTCGTGCTAGCAGTTTGGGATACCCCTATACATAAAATTTGCGACGGAGATTTCGGATATCTTGCATCTTATAGGTCACATGGTTCGGAATGCGCGAACAATATAAAGGCCAATACTGATGCCGCGTATGCCATTTATTTACTATCACGCTTCAATGAGCAGCAGTTAAAGGTAGCAGTCCATGAGTAAGTATAAATCACTAATATTAAACATTTCGCTATTGCTAGCTTTAGTTAGTTTCGGCTTTGTTAGCAGTGCATTTGCTCAGTGTAATGGTGGTAGCTATGACGGTGGTTCCTGCGACCCTGCTCGAGATGGAAAATGCTGCGGTTCAAATGGCCAGTGGTGCCGCTGTTTAAATGCAGGCGAACAGTGCGGTTCTAAAAGCGGTGATTGTCGTGAACACCCACGCTGCAACGGATTAGAAGATTGTGACCCGCAACCTCCAGGCGGTTCTACCTGGGGACAATGCGCATTTAACCCAAAATGCCGCGAACTCTGCGATGACGGAGAAACAAGAAAGTATAACTGCACGCCCAACACCTGCCCATGTAAGGGTTGTAGTAACCGTATCCCGTTCTGCTATCCTGAACCAAACGACTGCCCTCCAAGCTCCTCCAGTAGCTCCTCCTCCGGAACAACCTCAAGCAGCGGAACTGGAAGCTCAAGCTCAAGTGGTGGACCGATTCCGAATTGCTTAGAACTTGTAGAAACTGAGGGAGAGGCTGGTAGTAGCGGTAGCATGACTTTCGAGGAGTGCTGCGATCTTTACCCTGAAAATCCTGAATGCCAAGGCACTGGAAGCTCATCCAGTAGCTCTGGATCTACATCATCATCTTCAGGCTCAACAAGCTCATCTTCCTCATCAAGCGGGAATGCAAGCTCGTCTTCAAGCTCAAGTAGTAGCGGAACATCAAGCACTTCTTCTGGATCATCAAGCTCGAGCTCTTCATCCTCAAGCTCCTCTTCTTCCAGCAGCAGTTCTACAAGTACAACCAGTGCCAGCTCAGCCAGTAGCTCGTCTTCAAGTTCTTCAAGCTCAAGTAGTAGCTCCTCAACGAGCACTTCTTCAACTTCAAGTTCATCGAGCTCTAGTTCGTCCTCATCGAGCTCGTCAAGTAGTAGCTCCGCAAGTACTACTAGCGCCAGTTCGGCCAGTAGCTCGTCTTCAAGTTCTTCAAGCTCAAGTAGTAGCTCCTCAACGAGCACTTCTTCAACTTCAAGTTCATCGAGCTCTAGTTCATCGTCGTCGAGCTCGTCGAGTAGTAGCTCTACAAGTACTACTAGCGCTAGCTCGTCTTCAAGCGGAACTCCGCGAGGTGTAAGACTAGTTAACTAGGATGAGATCGCTCCCCTAGGCTTAGGCTTGAACTTATTCTTATTTGACCCATGTCATCTTTCGACTTCACTCCTCGCCATACTTGGCTCGTCGTTTCGCTCAAGATGACATCTAGTAGCCTATGCCTAAGCAACCAAGACCCAACACCACTCTTAAACTCAGCGATTGTTGTAGTAGATTAGATCCGCTAAGCTCATCCCCAATCTATTGGAGCTTAAGCTATGATGCTTTCAGATTTAGATATCCGCGAAGCGATTAAAAAAGGTTGGATTGCTGTAGACCCCTTCTACGACAAGTCAATTCGTCCTGCAGGATTAACTCTACACCTCGGGGAAAAGCTACTGCGCCCTAAACCAGGCAAAGTCGTCGATATTAAAAGCGACAAAATCCCAGATTATGATGAAATCACAATCTCCATGGACAAGCCTTACGAACTACAACCCAGCGAATTTGTACTCGCTCATACATACGAGAAAGTGACGGTTTCAACCAAACTTGGATTTTTAATTGAAGGCCGTAGCACACTTGCCCGTGTCGGGCTGACAATTGTCCAAACTGCGATGCTTGTTTATCCCGGGCACACAAACCGCTGCGTCACGCTGGAACTTGCCAATCACGGCCCCAATGCAATTTTACTTTATCCGAAGATGAAAATTGCCCGCGCTGCCTTGATTGAACTTAAAACTGCAGCCTCTATCCCTTATGACCAGACAGGCAAATACCGCAATCAAGAAGCAGTCGGGCGTCCGATTTTTGAAGATGAGTTTTTTGAGGAGTAGACTTTTCTAGATTTTTTTAAGGAAACTACTTAAAAAACTGCAGAGAACGAATTTCTAACCAAAATTAAAAAAATAAAAGCAGCCAAGGAGAAAAACTCAGGTCGCCGAAATTGCTAATTTCGACGACCTGTAGTGTTTTCGGCTCAGATCCCAGCTAGGCAGCTACGTTGACGCCAAACCACCCAAGCATACGCTCGATGCCGGCATCAACGTCAGCGAGTTGGTCCCCTAGAAGCGTTATCCGTAGACAGTTAGGAAGTCCCATCCCGCCGCACGGCATCGTTGCCACCAGCGCCTCCTCCATCAGTCGCTCGGCGATCTGTGTCGCATCCTGACTGACTTGGCCACGATGTTCAACTCCGATAAAGGAGCTCACATCTAAGCAGACGTAGATTGCCCCTGTTGGATCACCAACCATGGAGAGAATCGTGCACTGAAGCGCAGACTTGATATTCTGCACTCGCTCGAAGGCCCAAAGCCCAAGGAGACCTGGAACTGACCTTCCTGGAGGCGCTTCTTCGTCTCCGAGGAGCTCTGCGGCGGTGGGATAGCCGACGCCGTTTAGCATGACACTCAGAGCTGTTTCCTGCAGGAAGAATGAAACGCCGTTTTGCAAATGCCCATATGCGCTCTTGAGCTTGTCGATCATAGGCTTTTCGCCGATCATATAACCGAGCCGAAGATCGGCAAGCGCAAAGCACTTAGTCAGGCTGCCGCACAGAACCACCCTTTCGGAAAGTTCCGGCGCATACGCAAGTAAGTGCGGAATTGGCTTCTCCCCGAAGGTAATCGCTTCATAGACCCCATCAATCACGATCACGCAGTCTGGGTATCTCTTAACGAGTGCCCTGACTGCCTCGGCCAGCTCCTGCATTTGTTCTGCCGTGTGGCATACTCCTGTTGGATTGACATGGGTTTCAAGAAGTAAGATCTTAACGAGAGGCATTTCCTCGAGACCTTCGTTCCTTGGTCGACCAGAGATGAAATCCAATAACTGCTGACCTGTCAGGACACCTGCGGTGGATTCTGTTGGGATAGTCTCCCATGCACGGCCTTCGAGTGCAGCAATCTCTGGATGGCTAGGCCAGCCGACAGACCCCCGAACAACCAGGTCCCGATAGCTAGCAAAAGCTTTGAAGGCTGCCGAAAGTGCTCCCTTGCACCCTCCTCCAAAGAAGATGATTGCAGGGTCTCGGTAGCCGAGATTTCCACCGCGAACTTTTGCGTGGAGTTCAAGAATAGCTTCTTCAAGCTCTGGGTTTTGCGTCGGGTAACGAGAAGAACTTGATACTCGTGCCGCAGTAAGAGCAGACTCTCTGAACAAAGTAAATATTGGTCCATGATCTGCCACATCACCTGAGGCCAAATCAGCGAAGTTAGGGCCATGCTCTGCTTTCATATTTTTGGCAGCACGAGCGATGGCAAGCGTTGACGATGGTTGGATAGCAGCAAATGCTGCATTCATGATTCTATTCATTTGTTTCCCCAGGATTGACTTTTGTAAGTCGTGGGAGAGAAAAAACCTTTCGATTCGTTCCCTGCCATTCAGGAAAGTCATTTAGAATGATCTAAAATCTGAATAGCAAGGACAAAAAAACTACCCGTCTATAGTAAAGAAAGAACAAAAGTGGAAAGGTTGATTATAGCAGACGCTAAAAACTTAATCAAAACACTATCAGCGCAGAGATTTAAGCCCAGCAATGATGCGATTCATTCCCTCTTCCACTAGATTTGGGTCACAAGCAAGACTTAAACGCAGCCCTGCAGGCCCTCCAAAAGGTGAAAGCGGTATTCCGCCAACATTAAAATTCTCAAGGAGATAATCAGCTAGTGCCCAGTCATCAGCAAATTTTTTACCTGCGCCGACATAGTCTCCAAGCAGTAATGAGAAGTAAAACGCCCCTTGTGGTTTAATAAAAGGGATTTGGGCTTTTTCAAAAAGCTCTGAAGCTTTCTGCACATTGCCTTGATAAATCTTGGAAAGTTCGCGCGGAAACGCCCCGTGGTCGTCAAACGCTCCCATCACGGCATATTGCTGTGGCGCTGGAGGATTGCCCATCAATTGACTTTGTGTGGCATCATAGCGAGTGATAAATTCCTCTGTCCCCACCGCATAGCCGATTCGCCAGCCAGGTGCTGCATAGCCCTTGGCCCAGCCGGAAACTTTGACAACGTTTAGATCCTGAGCCAGCCCTAACAGAGAAAAATGCGCTTGTCCCTGATGTAAAATGTCCTCGTAAATTTCATCACTGATGATTGAAATTTGCGGGGCGTGTGTGCGAATTACATCGGCAAATCCCAAAAACTCATCCTTGGTGTAAACAATGCCACTTGGATTACTCGGTGAATTTAAAATTATCGCAGCAAGATTTGACCCGCCATGTTCGACAAAGGCTTGCTTAAGGAGATCTGTTGTCAGGCGATAGTTATCCGTAGCATTAGTTTGAATAACAATTGGAATACCACCGCAAGCAATCACGATTTCTCTGTAACTTGGCCAAAATGGCGCAACTAAAAGCACCTTGTCGCCGGGGTTAACTAGGCACATCAGCGAGCAAGTAAGCGCTGGTTTTACTCCAGCAGCGACGGAGATATTTTCTTTTTTAAACTTGCGCCCGTTTCGCTCACTTTCTCGCTGGGCAACTTTCTCACGCAGTGGTGCTACTCCCGAGGCCGGAGTGTATTTGGATTGATTAGCATTATCAGCAAGTGCCTTAAGCATTTGATCAGGCGGTAAGAGATGTGGTTGCCCCGCAGTGAAAGCAATCACTGGAAGTCCTTGACTGATTTTAGCTTGCACTTTTGCAGTCACTGCCAATGTTGGTGATTCGAGAATTTGTGTTGTGCGGATAGCGAATTTCATTTTTGACCTTAAATTAGAGTTGAATCAATAACAATTAAAATAAAAAATAACGCCAGGTAGATCATCGAGAATCCGAAAACTGACCAAGCTTCTTTGTCATGCTTTTCAGGAAATAGCTGATGATCAATCCCAATCAGTCTCCAGGTGCGAAAGGCAAATAAACTGGAAAGTAAAACTAATCCGATAAGTGAGGTAAGTCCCAGTGTTTGATCACTTAGAAATAGTAAAACACTGACGGGTATTAAAGAGAGTGCATAGAGAAACATTTGCCACTTAGTGGCAACTTTGCCCTGTACGTTTGGCAGCATGGGGACTCCTGCTTTTTCATAATCTGCACTTTTATTGAGGGCTAAGGCCCAAAAATGTGGTGGAGTCCATAAGAAAATTACTAAAAATAAAATACAGGCCGTAAAATTAACTTCACCTGTAACAGCCGCCCAACCAACCAGCGGTGGGATCGCACCAGCAGCGCCGCCGATCACGATATTTTGTGGGGTCAAACGCTTCAAAAAAATTGTATAGGCCAGCACATAAAACAAATGGCCAAATAACGACAAGGCAGCAGCAAGTGGATTAACGTAGTAATGCAAAATAAAGAACCCTACACCGGCAAGTAAAATTGCATAGCACAGCGCAAATTCCGGACTAATTCTTCCCGCCGGTAGTGGGCGATTTTTGGTGCGCCGCATAATTGCGTCAATATCGCGATCCCAAATACAATTTAGAGTGCTGGCAGATGCTGACATCAATGCGCCGCCGAGAAGCACCAGGCCCATCAAGGAGAGTCCAACTTGCCCCTTTGCGGCTAAAACCATCGGGCAAAGTGTTGAGATCAAAAGCAGCACAATAATTCCAGGCTTTGTCAAAGCAACTAGATCCTTAACTGCTACCTCAGTGAATAAGGTATGAGCACGATTAGCCTGCGCATGGCTGCGACCTGAAATAACATTTGTTGCTGTTTGTGATGGACTAAACTGACTCATACGGAAAAGTTATACCTAACATAAAGCGTAAAAATGCTAAAGCTTTGGCAGATTTCAGTTAATATGTGATTAATTTCAAGCGAAATTCGCCTGCTCTTATCCAGCGAGCTGTTGGCTAAAACCCAAATCAATTTCTGGTAGCAAGTCGTCGGGTAATTTTTGCGTGATAGTAATTAGCTCTTCAATTTCACGCGCAACATGTAAATAATTCTCAGCAAGCGTTGCAGCCTGTTTGCGATCGAAGGCAGTTTGCGAAAGAAAGCTTAATTGATTTTGCTGCTCGGTGCGATAAATCATGGCATGCAGCAGATAAATTGGCCGAGTGTCGATTGTCTTTTTCAATGC
Source organism: bacterium (assembly GCA_016786595.1). NCBI lineage: Bacteria > bacterium. The sequence goes on from JAEUWB010000060.1 coordinate 7,359, forward strand.
AGGGTCTGCGGCTTTATTTTTCTTCTCGCAGCTACGGAGTAGTGACAAGAAACTGTCTTTAGTGGCGATGTCCTGTTCAGAACTCCCTAACTCCTGAGAGGCGTCAAGATTTAAATTCGCAGTCATACGCTCTGCGCCAAGCGCTCGCACACGCGAGGCTGAACGATTCACCATCGTGCGCACAATCGCCCAACGTGGCCTTTGAATATGTCGGGCATTTTCGACAAGCTCCTCCAAACTCCAAATCGCCATTTCGCTAGCATCAACAGGAACGACTGCTAAATCGGCTGCAGCAATGGCATTACGTGTGATCACATTAAAATCAGGTGGTGTATCGATAATGATTTGGTCATATTCGTCATAGAGATTGTGAATTAATTGAGGGAAAAGCTTAGCAAAAGCCTTAGCACCAACGCCCCAAATTAGGTGCCTTAGTTCAGAACCGCCAACAATCAGATCAAGCGAAGGGCGCACATTCTCACACAAACCATCGAGATCTAGCAATTGATCGAACAAACTCAGACGTTCTTCATCACTTTCTTCAGTCAGAATTTCACGATTTAAAAACAGTTTGGCTAGCGCCGCAGAATTAGTCCGCGCGGCATCGTGCTTGGTAAAAAGTCGAGTGGCGTGCGCTGCTGGATCGCAATCGATTAACAACGTGCGACATCCACGGCAAGCAAAAGCATGCGCAACGTTAACTGAAAGTGATGTCTTACCTACTCCACCCTTGAGAGATGTGAAGCTGATTACGCTCATGAAAATTAAATCCTAATGCACTACATCCACTACCACACAGCAACAACTCGTCGATGAAACTGCTGATCAGCTGGAAGGAACTGTTGAATATGAACGGAGGTAATTTTTCTGTAAAGATATTTATTATCCACGCTAATCAAAAAATTTTTCAGGGAATGATGTTAGAAAATTTTAATTATTTTTTGTGACTTGAAGCATTGATTTTTACTTCCCACAAATTTGATGCTATTGATAAAATCAGTGCGACAAATAATTTCTCCAATTCGACTCGGAATTCTCGGCTCAGGACAACATGCACAGCGAGTAATTTTACCTGTGTTAACTGAACTAGCAAACAAATTCGCTATTTCAGCGATTAGCGCTAGCTCAAATGAAAAACATCAACTCCTATCCGAGAAACTTCCAGCTACTAAAATATTTGATTCCTATTCTGGTTTACTCAATTCAGGTCTAGTTGATGCTATTTATATTGCACTTCCTAATCACCTCCATGCTGAGTGGACAACTAAAGCTCTCAGCTTAAAACTGGACGTTCTCTGTGAAAAACCCGGGGTAATTACCGCGAATGAAGCAGTTTCAACTGCAGCCGCAGCAAATCTGCAGCACTGCTATATCCGCGATGCTTTTATGTATAAATTCCACCCGCAACACCAGTTTATTCAGAGCCAAATTAAACTTCATCAACTCGGTGAAATAAAAGCCCTCACAGCAAGTTTTAGCTACTATTTAGATGACCCAATGAATATTCGTTTAAAGGCCGACTGCGCAGGAGGAGCTTTAAATGATGTTGGATGTTATCTGATCGACTTACTCCACATGTATGACCTAAAGCCAACTAGCCTTGAGTCTTCGCTGCGCATTGGGTCAACAGGGGTAGACCTAGCAGGCCAAGCAAAAATCTCTTGCCTTAATGGGGCAACTGCAATTCTTAACTTTGGTTGTCAAACTGAAAAGTCTAACACCTACACCATTACTTGTGCGGCTGGATCGATTACTTGCCACCAAGCCTTTCATATTCCACGTAACAAGCAAGCGCGAATTTCCATTCGCAGCAACACAGAGCAACTCGTCAAGTTCTGTCCGCCGGCAAATCACTATCGATTAATGTTTGAAGATTTTTACTGCACGATTACCGAGCGAACAGCAAGTTTCGTAGAGCCACGCAGGATCTTACGAGCCGAGCTTCTGGAGCAAATTCGGAATTCCTCCTACGGAGCTTAGAGCGTTTTATAAGCGCTCCTTAGAGTAACTTACTATTTGCTACATAGAATCGTGAATTGCTCTAATACATTCCTTGCTGCTTAGGCTTGCACTTCGACTTTTTGGAAAGCCTTATGCCTCACTGCCCAGTGCATGAATAGAGTTCATGCGTAATTGAAAAAGGGAATGGAGAAGGGAAAGTATAAGTTCAAGCCTACGCCACAATCAGGTTATTGTTGACCACCTAACGTGCGGCTACGCGCCTTGGCCGAAACTGAACCACATTTGAAGCCTCGCTAGCCTGATCCTTAACCTGGTCATCGTTACTTGCAGCTTGCTCACTAGGCTTAGCGTTACGCTCGGCATTGCCAGCTAAAACATCTTTTAGTTCATCGGCAACGACTTGAAAGGCCTGCGCTTGAGATTTGTATTGAACAAGTTCAAGTCCAAGCTTAACCACTGAGGCAAATTCTTGCTTGTCTGAACACTCAGCGAGTTTTTTAGAAACGCGCTCAATCACGATATTCGATTCACTGACTTTGCGTTCAAATTGCGCTTTTAATTTAATTAACTCTTGCACGCCTACCCCATACGGCAAGCCGATAATCTCATTTAGTTTAATTCTTAATTCCTGGTGGGCTTTAAGCCAAACCTGCGCGCGATAGTCGTTAGTGATATCGGTAATAACTTCGGGCTTATTGGAAAGACTATGACGCATTGAGGCATAGAGCTGCTCTGCGCGATATGATTTTGCAACTAACACTCTAAGACGCGATCCAACAGTCGACTGAGAACTCACAATAAATTTCCTCACAACATTCTAACGCCTATAATATACCGCGCTTTAGAGATAGAGTCACGCTTTTGCAAGCTACTCTTAAGTTAAACCAAGAAATTCTCAGGAAGAAATAGAAAAATTATCTGCTCTAATCTTGTATGCAAGATCTCGGGGACGTAAAATTCCTGGAAATGCCTACAGAATCTCCGTTCTAGTCTACGCTCTATTTATGCAGAGCAGATAAAAAATTAAAGCGATATCAATAAGTTAAAACACTTATCAGTGCTAGCGACATATCAGCAAAAATTTAAAAGACCGGAAATTACTTCTCTGCATCTAATTTAGAGTAACAGGGAGTGTTCAAGTTGTGTCAAGGTCAAAAGCTGCTACAAAAAGTAAACAAAAGATTCAAGAAGAACTCGAGCGCGAGGAGCTAATTCAAGCTTATTTGCCTCTAGTTAAACGGGTCGTTCATCGCTTAGCTGGACGCCTTTCAGCTGATGTTGACATCAATGAAATGATCAACTCCGGGATTATCGGATTAGTTGATGCGCTTGAAAAATATGACCCTCGCCATGAAACAAATTTTGCAACTTATGCGCAATTCCGCATCCGCGGAGCCATTTTAGATAGTTTCCGTACACAGGACTGGGCCCCACGTTCGCTCAGACATAAAGCCAATAAACTCGAGCAAGCGTATTTAAAAATCGAACAAGAGCTTGGCCGCCCTGCAGATGACGATGAAGTTGCCCAGCTATTAGGCCTAGAAATCGACGAGCTCCAGCGGATGCTTTCTGAAGTGAGCGGCGTACTTATGCTCAGTTTTGATGAACTTGGGTTCGGACACGGCGAAGAACGCTTTAATGCAGATGAATATTTACCAAGCGCTAACCCTGACCCGCTTTCAAATTTACTCGAGTCTGAGCGAATTGAAATTATCTCCCGAGCACTCGACCGTTTACCCGAAAAAGAACGCCTGGTAATTACGTTATACTTCTACGAAGAGCTGAATCTAAAAGAAATTGGTGAGATTATTGGCGTAACTGAGTCACGTGCTTCGCAAGTCCGCTCACGCGCCTTACTTAGACTGAAAGGCTACTTGAAACGTTCACTCGCTACAATCGCCGCTTAGGTTATCAATGCCTGAGCGTTTAATAATAGCTTAGGCTTGAACTTAGACTTAAGCTGATCCTTCGCCAGTATTTTAAGCCAAACATTCAATAATTTAACGTATGCCCCTTAACCTTATTTTTAGAGGAATAAGGTTAAGGATCAGGCTAGGTTCATGTTCAAGCTTAAGTTTATAAGGCGCGAAATCAGCAGTATCAACTCTAACTACAACATTTACCGCCAAAGCGTGCTTCGACGTACTTCCAATTAATTACTTTAGTAAATGCCTCGACGTACTCAGCACGTCGATTTTGATATTTTAAGTAATAGGCATGTTCCCAAACATCAATCACTAATAGTGGCTCAGTAACCCATTGAGATAAATTTTGGTGCTTTTCAGCTGTAAGAATTTCTAGTTTCTGAGCAGGGTGATTTTTGACAAGCATTGCCCAGCCAGAAGCTTCAACTGCAGTAGCGGCAGCTTTAAATTGCGCCATAAAAGCATCAAAGCTTCCGAAGTCTTTTTCAATTTGTGTTAACAATGCTCCACTTGGCTTGCCGCCGCCATTAGGCACCATGTTCTTCCAAAAAATACAGTGCAAGAAATGGCCTGCACCGTGGAATGCTAGTTCTCTCGACCAGTGCTTAACCAGCGCAAAGTCATTGGCTTCACGAGCCTCAGCTAGCTTAGCTTCAGCAGTATTTAAACCTTTTACATATGCAGCGTGGTGTAAGTCATGATGCAACTTCATCGTCTGCTCATCGATAAACGGTTCTAGTGCATTATATGGGTAATCTAGTGCTGGTAACTCATGTGGCATAATTAAGTGCCTCCTTAGTGAAAATCTTTAGAGAGCCTGAGAAATAAGTTGTGTCGCAGACACAACCAGTAAATAGCGTTTCCCTTTTAAAAATAAACTTATATATAGCTTAATCCACCCAAAGGAAATGTTTTTTATAGCTTAGCTGTGTTTGCTACATATCCAAAATAGTTTCGGGAAACGCTATAATAGTAAATTAAGCAGTAGAAGGGCAAGTTCGCGCTAACATTCAGGCAGAAGCGCAAATTCAAGGGTCACCTCGAATTCTGTCTGTCCGTCTGCGTTTGCAGCTTTCCGTTCAAACTGGATTGAACCTTGATTTAAATCTACATAGTAGCTGGCAATTGCAAGCCCCAGACCAGCGCCTTGCTGTTCACGCTTCTCACGGTCAATCTGCGTGAACATCTCCTGAGCATAAGCAAGTTCTTCCTTGGTCATGCCTGGACCATGATCATGAATGCTCATTTTCACCTTGTCGCCGTTACGTGCCAGAGCGATTTGAATTGGATGCTCTAGTGGAGAAAACTTATCAGCATTACTCAGGAGTTGGCGCAAGGCTTCAATCATTTGCACAGAATAGACGTGGATAAAATGCGGTTTGGGCCCTCGCTCAAAATTCACTACACGTCCAGTTCGCATATTGGGCTGAGTAAATTCAATCGCTTGTTCGATTAGTGATTCGACTGCGATGCGCGAGCGCATTTTAGAGAACGAAACTGCTGCCGCGCCAGATTCAATTTGTTGCAAGCTGATGAAGTCTGAAACCAAGCGCTGCAGACGCTGCGCTCCGTGCTGGATTGAATCCAAGAGCTGCTGCATGTTTTCAGGGTTTTGCTGGTCTTGGGTATCAGTAATTTTTTCTCGCAATAATTCACTGCCAGTGCAAACTGCGACAAGCGGTGTTTTAAATTCATGCGATAAGCTGTTTAGAACCTGTTTACGGAAACTATCAAGTCGAACCTTACTGCCATTTGTACGCGCATGTGCAAGCGTAAGCTTGCCCTTAATTACAGCCAACATTTCGTCGAGCTCAAAGGGTTTTGTTAAGTAGTCATCGCAACCTAATGCTTTACCTTTTTGGATATCGGGCTTCGAAGAAAGTGCCGTTAAAAAAACAAACGGGATTGTGCACCATTCTGGATTTTGCTTAATCGCTGCATGTAAATCGCGTCCATCTACTCCGGGCATCATAATATCGCAGATAATCAAATCTGGACGCTCGAACTTGAGGCTTTCAATTGACTTCATTGGATTGCTAACTGTGGTCACTTGATAATTATGTGTTTGCAGAAACTCACGCACAGCAATCAGCACACTTTCATTATCATCGATCACCAGGATTTTGCCCTGATTTTCGCGACGTTCCGCAGCTTTGGGCGCTTGCCCTTTAGACGACTCTTGTTGAACCATTTTGTAAAACCTTCTTACCGCAAAGAGAGATATCGACATTTTATGCGATATTCTTGATATTTTATCCCGTTCATACTATTTCGATCAGCTTCAAACAGATGTGAGGTGATATGGCTTTTGCAGCACTTTTCCCCGGACAGGGATCTCAAAGCGTCGGTATGGGTAAAGCGTTTTTCGACGCTTCAGACGAGGCTAAGAAAATTTTTTCCCGTGCAGATGAGGCTCTGGGTTTTTCTATTTCCAAGCTTTGCTTCGAGGGGCCAATCGACGAACTAACGCTCACGCAGAATGCACAGCCTGCGATTTTACTTGTCAGTTATCTTGCATTTAAACTTGCCGGTCTAAACCCGGTTGCTGCAGCAGGGCACAGTCTTGGTGAATACTCAGCACTTGCCGCCGCTGGCAGCCTCGAACTTGAAGATGCCCTAGTATTAGTGAATAAGCGTGGCAAATATATGCAAGCGGCAGTGCCCGCTGGCGCAGGTAAAATGATTGCTGTAATGGGGCCGACTGAGGAGCAGATCCGTCAAGTTCTGGCCAATGTTAGTGCTGGAGTGGCTGAAATTGCGAATTTAAACTCACCTGGACAGACAGTCGTGTCTGGCGACGTGACTGGGGTTGAACAAGGTGGAAAACTACTTAAGGAAGCCGGTGCAAAAATTATTCCGCTAAATGTCAGCGCACCGTTTCATTGCTCACTAATGCGGGCTGCAGCTGATCAGCTCAGTCCTGACCTTGATACGGTAGCATTTAAAGACCCGCTTTTCCCGATTTACGCTAATGTCACGGGTAAAGCTGTGAGGTCAGCCGCTGATGCACGAAAACTTTTAAAAGATCAGGTTTGTGCCTCTGTGCGTTGGGTCGACTGCATGCAAGGACTATTCTCAGAAACAGGCACGAACAAGGCAATTGAATTTGGTTCGGGAGATGTGCTCGCGAAGCTTCTCAAGCGCATTAATACTAATATCGCTAGTTACAATGTAGATAAGCCAGACCAACTTCAGGGCTTAGCTCAGTTTCTAAACGCATAAAATTTATTAAATATTCTAAGCTGAGCAAGCTTAAATCGTGTAGAATAGAGCTAGGTAGCGCTATGCTTGCTACTGTTTTTTCTCTATGCGGTTGGTGTGATGTCTAAGTCATTTGTATTACTTTTTTTACTGCTGCCACTCCTATCTTCCTGTGCTTACTTGCGCATTGACCCGATGAATGTGCTCGTACGAAGCGATGTAATCGACTCGGCAGCAGATGAAAAGAGGATCTTGGCTAAGGCACGCCTCGACCGCACCGAGGATGGTCGAGTTCGGGTAATCTACGTGGCAGGTAGCCCTTATGAACGAGGCTATCAACAGGGCGTACTGCTGCGCCAAGAAATCAAAGACAACATTGGATATATCCACGACCAAGCAATAAAAAAATTTCATTTCGAAGAGCTTTTTGACGAAGCGTTCACACGCATGGTTCCATACATTCCCGTCGAGCATATTGAAGAGATGCGCGGCCTGGCCCATGGCGCACGCATGCCACTGAAAGTAATTCTCAGGATGCACATACTGGCAGACATCGGAGAGTGGGGTGGAAAGAAAAAAATTAAAGATGTAATCAAGCAGCAGATGAAAGGAATCGACCTGGGAACATCGTGCAGCAATCTCGGTGCTCAGGAAGGCGCAACGGTCGATGGCAAACTCTACGCTGTAAGAATTTTAGATTGGGGGCTGCATCGCATTTCACGCCTGCACGAATACGCACTGATTACTGTGGGCATTCCAGATCAAGGAGTTCCCTATGCAAATATCGGCTGGGCTGGCTACCTCGGTTCAGTCTCAGGCATGAATGCAAAAGGCATTACCATTGGAGAGATGGGATATGGCGACCCTCCTGGTGAAACATTACAGGGCACACCAATGCCTTTTATGCTGCGCGACGTGATGACTTACGCCAAGGACTTAAGCGATGTGCGAAGAATTTTACGTGACACTGTTGGAACGAATTCCTATGCATTCCTAATGACTGATGGAAAAACTGGTGAAGGCGAGCTTTACGTCAAAGACCGTAATCGTTTTTTAGCATTTCCGCCCAACACGGATGTGCGCGATCATAAGGAGCATTTACCGGCGATTCAGAATATTGTTTACGGTGGGCACTACAATGAGTTGATGACTGATTTGCTTTCAAAGTACCGTGGGGAAATTTCTCCGCAGTTACTAATGAACACCATTATTCCGCAAATAATTATGAAATCAAATTTTCAGAACGTTATCTATTCACCAACTGATTTACAGTTTTGGGTAAGTAACGCACAAAATAAGGATTCTCTTGCCGCTGATGCGCCGTATTCTTTCTTTGATTTCAAAAAAGCTCTTGATGATTATCGCCGCTTCCTACTCAACCACTAGGGAAGTAAGGCTGGGCAGACTCCATCGAATTGCAATCTCTTTGCGCCTTGAGTCATTACAAGGTAGGTCTCGGCGTGAGCGTTTGACCGAGACCGCGGTCGAACGCAGCGCAACTGAAGCACTCTGTTCACTTAGTTTTCACCCGTCATTGCGAACGAAGTGAAGCAATCTGTTCACTTAGCACGAAAAGATATCAATATATCGGTTAACAGATTGCTTCACTTCGTTCGCAATGACACCAAATGCATAGACGAAAGATATTGCCAACCTAGGACTTAATCCGAGCTACGCTATAGTGTTTTACTTCTTGGTGTAACAGCTTTATTTTCCGGATGCGCTTTGCTGCTGAATCGCTCCAGTTTTTGCAACCGTGAAAACGATATCACCATTAAGATCTGTACGTAAGAGTTTCGACCCAGATAATTTCCAGCGCTCTAAGACCTCACTACTTGGATACTCACGCACGTTATCTTGATTAACACTAAGCACAGCATATTGAGGGCTCACAGCAGTAATAAAGTCCTGATCGCCGGTATACTTCGACCCGTGATGTCCAAGCTTAACTAAATCGCATTTTAAGCTAGCTTCATGCTCAAGCAGGAATTTTTCAGTAGCAATTAATGCATCCCCCATCAGTAAAGCGCAAAATTTCCCATACTGGAGTCTAATTACAAGTGAATTCTCATTCCAATCATCTCCAGGAAAACGCTCAAGTGTCGGAACTAAAACTTCAAGATTAATAGCACCTAGGTTGATTTTATCGCCGCGCGTTAACGCGCGGTAATTCCGCGGATTAGTTTTGCGGGCGAGTTCTGCATACCAACGATAAGGCTCTTCAATCCCAGGAATCGCCGCGCCATTATCAAAAACAAATGGTCGATTAAATTTTTCATAGAGATAGAAAAAGCCGCCAAGATGGTCCTGGTGTAGATGTGTGATTATTATACCAGCCAGTTGATCCGTAATTTTGTCCAGTTTACCAGCTAAACTATAAATTGATTTAGCGTTTCCAGTATCGATTAAGTAGTGTCGATCGTCGAAACTCAGTAATGCAGCATCTCCCTCACCAACATCAAAAAAATGAATTTTTAATTCTTCAGCCATAGCGCAGGGTTGTTTATAAAATACGAATAAAAGAAAAATCCATAGATATGACAAAATCATGTTTAGTGCGTAGAAACTTTATCTTTACCGCATACACCAGTAAAGAGACGGTAAAATTTAACCCCAATATCGAAAGGCACATGAAAAAATGTTAGTGGCACGTCTTTCCAGCGCCATTTGCCAGTTTTAAAAGACCGATTATAAAAGCGCAGTGCTTCGGATTCGACATAGTCAAAGGGGAACAAGCAAAACTCTTCAATCGGAGGCAAAATCTTTACCATCTGGGTAAAAATCAAAGTCGTATAGTGATTGCCTAAAAAAATTAGTGTTTCAGGGTCTCCAATTTGTTCTCTTAACTTGGCACCGCTGGCATAGGGAACCGTGTGATCAAATCGCGCTAGCATCAGTAATGTTTTTCGCGCATCAATTGCCGGAGATAAGTTCTTGGGGTCAGTCTTAATGTTTTTCTCTAAAAACTTATAAAACTCATCGTCCGTGATCCCTAAAGCACTACGCACACGTCGGCGATATTTTTCTAGCCCCGGTTGGTCGCTAGTTTTAAATACTTCAACGATATCCGTTCCACCCAGGACAAAAACATTATGTTCCAGACGTGAATCGACCCCAGCTGTCATTGCCGCATTAATCGCCCCACGGCTAATTCCAAAAGAGGCAAATGATTCCTTTCCATATTGTGCTTGAAAATAGTCCATCACAATCCGATCACGGATCACACTGTTACGAAATATTTCTTCGATGTTTGGAACGTTTTTTGGTTTCTTAAATTCCAGATCACGGTGCACGATTGCCGCATCAATGCCGTGCACGGTAAAATAATCCGCGAAATGGTTTTCGATGAAGTAGTTTCCGCCAAGAATCGGGAAAACTAAGATTAAATTCGGTGAAGAATTTTTTTGCTGATAATAGTCAACTGTTACTTCGCCATATTCAGTCGCAAGATGAATACGCCTGAGGAAATATTGCGTGCGATCTTCGAGCATCACCTCTTGAGCAGTAATATTTTTGTGTGTGTAAGCATAGTAAGCAGTTTGTTCGGCACTTAATGCGCTTGGTCCTTGATAATTTGCACCTTGTGGAATGAAGACACAGCTTGAGGTTAAGAAAATTAAACACCAAAACGAGCTTGTGCGTAATAAGCGTATCATCGGCCTTTTTGAAAATCAGACATCTCGTAGGTATCGTCAGGCAGAATGCCCTTATTTTTATAGTCCGTGCTGTCGCGGCCAAGCAGCGGGTCGGGAATCGCTACCGAAGAAGGAGTTTCGCCCGGGGCAAATTTTAGACTTTTAATTAACTCATCAAGTTCTTTGCTCAGAAAACGGTAATTCTGATTGACTGTTTTTGCTGAATTGGCAAAAAGGTGCCCTTCTTGAAAATTAATTTCGTAAAAGGAAAGATTTTCAGCTGCAGGTCCACGCGTTACTTGTCCGTTCAATTTATAGCGTGAAGAACAGCAGCTGCAAGTAAGCGCCTGGTCGCCATCTGTCAGGTCGCAGCCATCGTAGCTACAGCGCATACTCAATGCAGAAAATCCTCGATCGTCCTTAAAAAGCAAGATTGAAGCGTGTTTTAGATATTGCTGCGGGGCAAGTAAGTTTCTGGGTTCACCTAAATCGAGTTGCTCAGCGGGTCGCTTATATTTACGCTTGCAACTAAACAAGTAAAAGAGCGGCAAACAACAAGTAAAAAAAATAAAATTTCGACGTGAAGGCATGCCTAATAGTTTACCACGAGATTTTATACTACCCAAGGGTGCATTTAGCGCAAAATAGGTCGACATTAACCCAGTGAGCGGCCTTCAAAGTGGCCATGTAGTCGATAATGCATTTCTCCTGATGGAAATTCACCGCGCTCAAGCGCTGCTCTGACGTCGGGATTTACCTCAAGATAATCTGCTTCGGCAAAAGTTTTAACTGGCCTTGACTTCCGCGAGGAGATTGCTTCATCAAGATAGCGCTGAGCTTCTCCATCTCCTTTTTCGGAAATAAAGATAAAGCTATAGCCAATTCCGCCTGCTTGTTCGCTACGCTTTTGCAGAGAGTTTAAAATTAGCTTTAAAACCAAGCCTGCTTGCCTGTCCAAGTGTATTGATAAAACTCCGAGACATTCATAATGCTCATCAACCTTAAAGGGCTGGCCCATGGCGAATTGAGCACTTAAATCGCTAACTTGGCATTCTATAACTTCCAATGCTCGAGGGTCCCGATGCGCGAATAAAATACTTAGATTAACTTGCACATCTCCTGTGTAAGGGATCAGCATCTGTGGCAAGGGATTTACTCCTACCCAGCGTAAGTCATTGGATAACTTAGTTGTCCAGTCAAGTGCCATCGCTTTTTTTTCTTCTGCAATAAATTCACAAATCTCAAAGCGCTTTAACGCTCTACCTTTGAGGCCCCTGCGCCAATGATTCTCTCGAGCAATTTGGCCAGGAGTAAATTTGCTGAAATCAACATATGGCAGGGCCATGAATTGATCATAAGTTTTCGATTGAGATAAACATTCTTCCAAAAATTGCCGATAATTATCAGAGTTAATCGTTTTCAGCATTTCAGTTTGTTCGTCAGAGCTAATTTTTAAGTAACTCAAATAGCGCTGAGCGGCAGTGAATTTATGGACTGTAAGTTTATTTGTCGAAACAAATTTAAGCCCCGCTTGCGCAGCTCGCAATAAAAAATCAGCATCAACTGGAGCAGAGCATTCATAGGGATTTTTCCAAGTCCCAATCTGCTCTACTACAGCGCGTGTATGAGCTAGACTCGATGGCGGAAAAAAATGCTGGAGAGCTGCTTCAGAATTTTCAAACATCCCAGTAATAATTGGTCGATTAATCCCGGGCGGGGAGTGAAGTATTGCTCCAGAGATTGCGAAGCTTGGTTTTGATTCTTTAAAAACTCTTGCGAGTTCGGTTAGGTGATCAGGGGCCCAAATATCATCATGTCCAAGATAGGCGATATGGCTGCCTTGAGCTTTTTGTATGCCAAAATTATTTGGCCCGCTCTGTGATTCAAAACGCTCAGCTAAATTAAACCAGCGAATTCTTGCATTTAATAGGGGTTTAACGACTTCTGCCGTCTGATCGGTACAGCAATCACCGACAATCAGGAGCTCAAAGTCTTGAAACTCTTGCGCCAAAACTGATTGTATCGTCGGTAAAATATGTTGGCCACGATTATAAGTTGCAATGATGATCGAGAAAAAAGGATGACTAGTCAAAGACATAAGGAATGTCAGGATGATTTTTAGGTAAGCGCGACTTATCGGGATTACTTGGATCGTATGCACGTGTGGGCATATTAATGAAATAAGCATCACTTGATCCGCGGTTCTGCACACCGTGCACAACAAAAGGCGGGATTGTGATCTGAACTCTGTTAGCACTACCCACATCAATCACGTTTAATCGCTGATAGCTTGGGCTATCCTTACGCAAATCAAACAGCACAACTCGTATATCACCATTGGTGTAAGCCAAGCGATCGTGCTGGTGTTTGTGGTAGACCCAAGCACGGACTGACTGGGCTCGAGCAGTCACCAGATAAACATGTTCAGTGCGTTGATCGGTATATAAGCTCGAGAGTAAAACCGTAAGGTCCCCGCGCTGATCAGCATGAGTAAGCAAACGTTGTATTTTCACGCCCTCAATTTGGTTTTCAATTGCAATTTCAGAAAAAGGCTGAACATTTTCCGTCCAGGGTTGATCGTCAATAAAGTCTTCAAGCGTAAGCATAGTCTATATATGAAATAAATTTTTATAATTTCAATTATCGCATCTAGTGCTTGAAACATCAACCTGCAGGTGTTAGATAGAGGTCACTTGGTTCAAGGGAAGTGTGGTGCGAGTAAAAAACTCAATTCCACCGCGGTCCCGCCGCTGTAATTTCGGCACGCATTTTACAATCAAGCACTGCAATTTTGTGGGAAGCTGTAGAAGGCAAAAAATCCGATAAGCCAGAAGACCTATCAAGTATTTATTTTCTGTTACTTTTCCCTCGTGGATTGGGGATTTAAGTAGTTATACATCTGTGGAGTAGTCATGAAGGCTCATTCTTATTCGCTGGCAGCGTTTGCCATTTTATTCTCTTTTGTCGTTACAAGTTCAATCGTCGCTGAAGAGAGCGACATTATTGTTACGCCATCCAAGATTGAACAACACCCAGCAGAGGTTGCAAGCTCAACCAGCTTCATTAAAGTCGACGATTATCTTCCTCAAGCTGGCTCTAATCTGACAGACTTATTAAGAGATCTACCCGGGGTTGATGTTATACAAAGTGGCTCTCTTGGAGGTAACGCTTCTGTCTTCTTAAGAGGCGCTAATCCAGAACATACTTTGGTCTTAGTTGATGGAGTCGAGTTAAATAGCCCAATTAACCCGACACATGCTTATAATTTTGCCGATTTACCAGTTAATAACATCGATCGCATTGAAGTAGTGCGCGGCCCGCAGAGTGTACTCTATGGCAGTGACGCAATGGGCGGCGTAATCCAGATTTTTACCAAAACCGGAAAAGGTCCCTTAAGTAATAGAGTCAAGCTTGAAGCTGGTAGCTATGGGACATTTGCCGAAAGTGCCGCAGCAACTGCGGGCAGTGAAACGCGGTCTTTTAGCCTTTCCGCGGCACACATCCATTCTCACAGTATTTCTTCAGCTGCCCCTCGATTAGGCAACAACGAGCCCGATCCCTATGACCGCCTGACAGTTAACGGCTCTGCTACTCAACAAATAGGCGAATCAAGCAAACTTAGTTTATTCGGTCGCTACCATAATGCTCATTCAGATCTAGATAACTTTGGAGGAGCCGGCGGCGATGATTTAAATCGCAAATTAGACAACGAAGAAATGTCACTTCGATCAAACTTTGACTTCACAAGCATCAGTAATCAGCTTTCTCATCTCTTCTCGGTCAGCTGGGCTAAAAATCGCTACGACGATGATTCGGATCCTGATGAATTAAACCCTTTAGAGATTCTACGTAGCGATTATGCGGGAGATAAGCTTGCTTTCGAACTGCAAAACACAGCGAATTTAGCTACACTGGGCACGACTGTATTTGGATTACTCACCAAAGAAGAAAAAGCTCAGGCAAACTTTTTTAGTGACGGCATTTTTGGTCCCTTCGAGGATAATCTAGCTGAGCAACAGGCACGCACTAATGCTTTCTATCTGCAACATCAGCTCCCCGTGACAAGTGCACTTTCAGTCGGAGCCGGCGTAAGACATGACGACCCTGATACATCGGATGCTGAGACAACCTGGCGGGTTACTCCGCTCTATAAACTGGAAGCAATCAACACTGCGATTAAAGGATCGATCGGGACTGGGTTTAAAGCTCCTTCGCTTTATCAGCTTTACTCTAGTTACGGTTTTAAAGACCTGAAATCCGAGACATCAACTGGCTATGATTTTGGAATTGAGAAAAATTTCGAGATCTTCAATTCCGTACTGAGTCTGACTTATTTCTCACAAGATTTTAACGACTTAATCTCTTTTGACCCAAATACTTTCAAGTTTGAAAATATTCAGGAGGCAGAAACGCGCGGCATCGAATCTACATACAAAACCAATTTTAGCGAGCAACTTAATTCAACTCTCACATATACTTGGACTGATACTGAAGATAAGATCACCGGAACAGAGCTTTTACGACGTCCTCAGCACAAAGGGAGTATCGGAGTAAATTTTCAAGCCCTTGAAAATTTAAACTTAAAACTAAAACTACGTTACATTGGTCGTCGTTTTGATAACGACTTCAATCAATTTCCTGCTGAGCGCGTATCCTTAAAAAGCTATTTCCTAACTGATCTTGGTGCTGAATACGCCTTCAGTGAAAAATTGAGCACTTACCTTCGACTCGAGAATCTCTTTGATGAGGAATATGAGGAAGTGCTTGGCTACGGCACGCGAGGCTTTGGTGCTTATGCGGGTGTGAGTTTAAGTTTGTAAGCCGTAGATTGCTTAGGCTTGAACTTTTAATTCTCCTTACCCTTCTCCTGCCTCTTTTGCATAGAAGCTGAAGGATAAGGAAAAGTTCAAGCCTAAGCTTGCAAAACACTACCCTGGCAAAACTTCATCCGCAAAATTATCCATTGTGCGGGTGTTGTTGATGAGCCTAATCAAACCTAAGAAATCGCTACGCGACATGGTCTTCTGCTCTGGAGTTACGTAACGCCGCCAAGTGACATTACCTGCCTCGGCTTCCTTGCCTCCGACAATCAAAATGTTGGGCGTCTTTGTTGTAATTGCATTACGTAGTTTTTTATTAAAGGACTCAGTTGAACGATCAACTTCAACTCGTATTAAATTATCAACAAATTCGCGCTCTAGAGAATCCACGTAATCGTTAAATTTGTCAGCAACAGGCACGATTTTTACTTGAGTTGGTGCCATCCAAGTTGGAAAGGCCCCGCCAAAATGCTCGATCAAAAATGCTAAAAATCTCTCATGCGTGCCCAGCGGAGCGCGATGAATAATATAAGGTCGATGCTCTTTGCCGTCTTCGCCAACGTAAGTTAAATCAAAACGACCTGGCATCGCAAAATCAAGTTGATTTGTTGATGCTGTTTCCTCGCGTCCAATCACGTTTTTGATTTGGAAATCTACCTTTGGCCCATAAAAGGCAGCTTCATCCATGCCCTCACTATAGCGAATAGACATCGACTTAAGGACATCTCTGATTACTCCTTCGGAATACTTCCAAGCTTCTGGATCATCTACATACTTTTCCTTGTTCTTGGGGTCGTGCAAGGAAAGCCGCATCCAATAGTCGCTTAAGCGAAATTTCTTGTAATACATCGCATGTAAGTCAAGTACTGCGCGAAATTCCTCTTGCAATTGGTCGGGGCGACAGTAAATGTGCGAATCGTTCATGCTTAACATGCGCACCCGGAGTAAGCCGGAGAGTGCTCCTGAATCCTCAAAACGGTAGCAGGTCCCATACTCTGCAAGTCTTAGCGGCAATTCGCGATAGCTTCGTGGCCGCGACTTATAAATCATATGATGATGCGGACAGTTCATGGGCTTAAGGAAATAGGGCTCTTCTCCCTCAACTTCCATCGGCGGGAACATGCTACCTTTATAATAAGGCAAATGCCCCGAAGTATAATAGAGATTTGCCTTGGTGATATGTGGCGTGGCAACTCTTTTATAGCCGGCCTTGAATTCAATTTCCTTGGCGTAATTTTCCAGTTGGTCGCGCAATACTGTTCCGTTCGGCATCCAGAGTGGAAGCCCAGGGCCGATCTTATCAACAATCGTATAAATTTCTAATTCCGTGCCGAGCTTACGGTGGTCTCGCTCCTTGGCTAAGCGCCGCTGTTCTTGAAAGGCTTCAAGTTCGGCTTTAGTTTGAAAGGCAAGTCCATAAATTCGTGTCAGCTGCGGGCGCTTCTCATCGCCACGCCAATAAGCACCCGCAATATTGTCGAGCGCAAAGCAATCCTTGGGAATTTCTCCGGTGTGAACAACATGCGGTCCACGACACATATCTTCAAAGGGGCCATTCTTATAGAACCCGAGAGTTTTCTCGCCACGTTCAATTAATTCTTGAGCGTATTCGACTTTATAAACTTCGCCGCGTCCGCTAAGCAGTTTAACCGATTCATCAAGACTGCGAGTAATTTGCTCGAATTGTTGTTTTTCTCCGATAATCCGTCGCATGCGCTCTTCGATTTTCGGCAAATCGTCGTGCGTAATCGGCTCACCAAGATCAAAGTCATAATAAAATCCGTGATCAATTGGTGGTCCAAAGGCAAGTTTTGCTTTGGGCCTAAGCTCTAAAACTGCTTGCGCAAGTACATGGGCAAGTGAGTGGCGGAGCTTATATAAGGCATCGCCACTTTTACTGTTATCTGCGTCGATCTCGTTCATAAGTACCTTTATTAGTTTTCAATCGTGATTGTTGCTCAATATTTTTACAAATTTATATTAATTCTTGAATGAAGGAATCTCATACCGCTGTGATTTATTATTTGGAGATCCTTCGACTCGTCCTTTCAGTCCTCGCTCAGGATGACAATGGTCTAGACCAGCGTCACAATCATTGCCGTCGCTTCACCGCCACCATTACACAAAGACGCAATTCCTGTGCGACCCTGAGTGCGCTTTAATGCGTAGAGCAAAGTCGTCAGAATACGTGCTCCAGATGCTCCAATTGGATGCCCCAGCGCGACTGCTCCTCCATTAATGTTAACCTTGGCTGGGTCAAGCTTAAGCCCGCGTGAGCAAGCTACTGCCACCACAGAAAACGCCTCATTCAGTTCAAACAAATCAATTTGCTGTGTATCAAGCTTAGCTTGCTTGAGCACGGTTTCAACTGCACCGATTGGCGCGGTAGTGAACCACTCCGGCTCCTGGGCGTGAGTTCCATACTGCACGATGCGTGCCATTGGAGTTAAGTTATGCTTCTTGAGATAGCTCTCAGAGCAGACAAGCATTGCTGATGCACCGTCATTAATTGAAGAAGCATTTGCCGCAGTAACAGTCCCCTCTATTTGCCCTTCTACTTTATTGAAGACAGCTTTAAGCGTTGGGATTTTATCGAAGTTAACTTTCGAAGGTTCTTCATCAGTTGCAACAGTGGTTGCCTTCGGGCCGGTCCCCACAGTTAAACTCAAGATTTCATCTTTAAAAAATCCGTTGGCTATAGCAGCTTGCGCTCGGCGATAGCTCTCAACGGCAAAAGCATCTTGCTCTTCGCGGCTAACCTGATGCTCCTTAGCGCAAAGTTCCGCAGCACTTCCCATGTGAAAATCGTTATACACATCCCATAAGCCATCACGAATAATTGCATCTTCTGCGCTGGCATGGCCCAGACGCGCGCCGAGACGGAATTTCGGTAAGTAGTAAGGTGCATTGGTCATGCTTTCCATGCCACCTGCGATCACGGCTTCGGATTGCCCAGTTGCAATACTTTGCGCTGCTAACATCACGGCCTTTAGTCCCGAACTACAGACTTTGTTAATCGTTAGCGCTTGGACATGCTTTGGAAGCCCGGCTTTGATGCCAACTTGTCTAGCAGGTGCTTGACCTAGCCCCGCACTCAAGACGTTACCCATAATCACTTCATTAATTGTCTCTGCCGGGGCACCACTACGCGAAAGCACTTCTTTAACGCAGGCTGCTCCAAGTTCGGTGGCACTAAGTGCAGCTAAACTGCCCATGAATGAACCAATCGGGGTACGCACAGGGCTACAAATATATGCTTGATTCATAAATTCCTATCTAGATTTAATCGTTGAAAATATCTTTAACAAATTCCGTGCCTCGCAATGGAACCTTACGCGGCATAACCCGTTTATGTTTGTTTGAAGTAAAGCGTTTTATAACAAATTCGCCAACTTTTCGATCAATTCGGGCGAATTCTTCAGTTGTGATTGCCAGCTCATTATCTTTTATCCCGCGTCGCAACGCCCGTAAAAGCGCGACAAAAGCTGGTTCTAGTGCTTCATGCGTAAAGCCAACTTCTTCGGAAAATGGTTTTTGTCCCCAAAGTCCCGAGGTTGGCGGGGCGTTAATTATTTCGGGAAGCACTTCATAATGCCGCGCCAATTGGTAAACTTCGGACTTAAATAAATCGCCGAGTGGGAAAAAATCAGCCAAGGCATCCCCACCTTTCACATTGTAGCCGATTAACTCTTCTGACAAATTTGCACTGCCGATTACACGGATGCGTTTTAGCGGCAGAGTGTCGTTACTGGCGCTAAGCTGTTCACTGACGGCGTAGAGCAGTAATGTTCTTATCCGGGCATCGCTTTTTGAGAGCACGCTCGGTTTGGCTTGGGTTACCTTACTCGTCAGTTCAGGAATAGCTGCTTTGAGTGTTTGGTCAAATGCTTCTTTCAGAGCGGTGAGATCAACTTTAAGATGTCGACTTGCCAACTTAGCAGCCAGTTCAGCGCTGCGTCGGTTAAAAACACCTCGATCTGTTTCTGAGATTGGCAGCGAAACTAAGATGACATGTTCAGGTCCAAGTGCTGCGCAAGCTGCTGAAGCCACGACTGCCGAGTCGACCCCGCCACTGACGGCGATAACTGCGATTTCGCAGAATTCCTTAATTGCCTCTTCAATTTTATGTGCAGTTGCTTCAACTTTGGTTAGCATAAAAATCTTTCAATCGCATTGACCTTAGATAACAAATTATCAATCATTACATTAACTTAACATAGTAACCCGGTACGTGATCGAGGATATATCTCAAAATTCTTGCAAGCAAGCTTCTTGCATAGTATAACTATGCAAAGAATAGTTTTTCATGCAAATAAGCTATATTATCAACTCTCACTTACTACGCCAAAAAATCAAAACGCTTGGATTTAAATCTATACACGACTTTGCAACTACGATCGGTGTTCACAGAAATACCGTGTCGGATTATTTAAATAGTAAAGCAAAGCCTCTACCCGATGGGCTTGAAAAAATATTGAACTACTTAGGACTACATCCTAAAGATGCTCTCCTCGAACATCGACTTGAATCTTTCCAATACCCTGAACAACCTATTCTGCCCCTAATCGATGAGTTAGTTACTGCATGCCCTGAAGCTGCATTTGTTCTATACGGTTCACGTGCACGTGGCACTGAAAAGAAATATTCAGATTTTGATATTGGACTATATACAATTAAACCAATTCCGTTTTCACTCTACAGCTCACTATTGGATAAAGTAGACTGTTGGAATGAAGCCAACATTTTATCAGTGCAACTAACAAATTTAAACAATGCTGATCAATATTTTCTTACAAGCATTTCCAAAGATATAAAATTTATCGGCGGGAAACCTAAAGCTTGGGAAGTATTATTAAAAGGCTCAGACAAACTACGTTATGAAAAATAAAAAACTTGAAGAATCATACTCTTTACTCAAAAATGCCCAATCATTTTGGAAAAAAGATCAAAGTGAGCCCTTGGCGTTTGCGGCTGCGACCAAAGCATTTGAAGTATTTTTTGAATACGCTTGGAAACATTTTAAGCAAGAAGCAGATTTAGCAGGATATGAAACGTACAATCCTCGTGATGCGATTCGTGCAGCGGCTCAAATGGAATTGATTAAAGATCCCGACCTCTGGTGCAGGTTTCTAAATGCTAGGAATTTATCTGTGCATGACTATATTGGTATTAAAGACGAAGATTTTGCGGACTTAATGAAACAGCTAGTCCGCGAAGGTGCCTTACTGTTAAAATAATTCTTAATAACTCAATAGCATGGCCCGTTCAATAAAATCCATTGAAAGAATTTTAAACCCTTTTTTTCCTGATCAAAGTGAGCTGACAGAACTTGCTAACTTACTGAACAATCAGTTTACCGGGAAAAAGGCATTTATTTGGTTGAGCTCTGAGCAGCACGGCGCGGCAGATCTAACAGCCCTTGCGGCTTGGGTGCCGAATTTTGTCTCGATTCCACCACTGGGCACATTACCTAGTCAGCTTGCGGAGTTTAAGGCCGGGCAGATTTACCCTCTCGATCTTTCCTCTATTTTTGAAGGGTCAATTGTTGCGGGGATGACTAGCCCACCGCAACGTATTCTCGATCTTTGTGCCGCCCCGGGCGGAAAAACAATTTTTTCTTATCGCTATTTTAACTCAAGCACGAAGATTGAGAAGTTTGTCGCAAACGAGCTAGTCAAGTCGCGGACAAAAATATTACGCGAGAACGTCATCAAATATCGTTTAGAGAATATTGAAGTGACTGCTTTCGACCCTTCGTATTTTGCAGAATTTCACAGTGAGGAATTTGATCTCGTAGTTGTCGATGCGCCTTGCTCGGGGCAAAGCTTGCTCGGCAAAGATAAAAATTCTGATGCAACGTTTCACCCAACAATGATCAAAAAGAATGCGATGCGCCAGAGGCGCATTTTAGCCAATGCGATCACGGCCGCGGCCCCCGGAGGACATATTGCCTATATGACCTGCACGTTTTCTAAAGACGAGAATGAAGATGTCATCGCTTGGGCGCTACGTGAATTTCCAGGCATTACAGCAATTCCCGTTGAAACTCATCGCGCTTATCAATCCTCTGTTGTCGAATTTGCTTGCTATCGCCTCTGGCCGAATCAGGGTTTAGGACTTGGTGGATTTACTTGCTTACTTAAAAAATCTTCAAGTTAGGATCGTACCCACGGCCATTAAGTTATGGGTTGTACGGAAAGCTGAGGTGAACTAATGAGTTAGTTAAGTTTGGCCGAAGGTGCGGGGTTACTTGAAAAAGGCAAAGGGTAGGGAGAAGTATAAGTTCAAGCCTAAGCTGGCAACACCTACTCTAGCGTCCTGTTGCTTATCGTAATGGCCGTGGGAGCGTATCAGCGCTTAGTGCACGAGCTTCTTATACCTGACCCGCTTTGGAATTAAGGAATCCACTCCCAGTCGTTTTTTCTTATCCTCTTCGTAGTCCTGGAAATTGCCTTCGACAAGCACTGCATTACTATCGCCTTCGAAAGCCAAAATGTGAGTTGCCACGCGGTCTAAGAACCAGCGGTCGTGCGAAATCACCAGCACGCAACCAGCAAAACTTAAAATTGCATCTTCCAGCGCGCGTAAAGTATTAACGTCAAGGTCGTTTGAAGGTTCGTCCAAGAGTAAAACGTTAGCCCCTGTCTTGAGAAGTTTCGCCATCTGCAGACGATTTCTTTCCCCCCCTGACAAACTCCCGACTTTCTTTTGTTGGTCAGAACCAGAGAAATTAAACCATGAGCAATAAGCGCGTGACGGCACTTCCCGATTCCCAAGCATCACCAAATCTTTTCCACCGTCGGAAATTTCTTCCCAGACTGAATAATTTGGATTTAACGACCCGCGCATTTGATCAACGTAGGCAAGCTTTACAGTGTCACCGAGAATAATTTTCCCAGTGTCAGGTTTTTCTTGGCCGGTAATCATCTTAAAAAGTGTGGTCTTACCAGCGCCGTTACCGCCGATGATGCCCACAATAGCACCGCGAGGGAGATCAAAACTAAAGTCCTGCAACAGTACTTTTTCTCCGTAGCTTTTAGTAACCCCCTCACCCTTAATCACCAGGTCTCCCAGGCGCGGCCCAGGCGGGATATAAATTTCAACGTCTTCAATTTTTTGGGCACCGTGCTCGTTCGCTAATTTTTCAAAAGCTTGGACACGAGCTTTACTTTTAGCTTGGCGCGCTTTGGGGCTCATACGAATCCACTCTAACTCGCGTTCTAGTGTTTTTTGTCGGCGTGACTCTGATTTTTCTTCTTGCTGGAGGCGTTTTTCTTTCTGCTCAAGCCAAGATGAATAATTTCCCTTCCAGGGTATGCCATGTCCGCGATCTAATTCTAAAATCCATTGTGCACTATTATCAAGAAAGTAACGGTCGTGGGTAACAGCAACAACCGTGCCTTGATACTCCTGCAAGAATTGTTCAAGCCAAGCCACAGACTCCGCATCGAGGTGGTTGGTTGGCTCATCAAGTAGTAAGAGGTCAGGCTTTTGTAGCAAGAGGCGACATAATGCGACGCGGCGGCGCTCCCCTCCGGATAAGATTTTTATTTTCGCGTCAGCATCTGGCAAACGCAGTGCATCGCTGGCGATTTCAATTGTGCGGTCAATTTCCCAACCATTGCAGGCATCAATCTGTTCCTGAATTTTTGCTTGCTCCTCCAGGAGCTTTTCCATTTTATCTGGATCAAGATCTGGGTCAGCAAAAGAATTACTAATCTCTTCGAAACGCTTGAGTAAGTTGACGGTTTCGCCAAGACCTTCCTTGACTACATCCTGAACGGTTTTGTTTTCATCGAGCTCTGGTTCCTGGGCGAGATAGCCAACACTAATGCCTTCTCCGGGGAATGCTTCCCCTACAAAGTCTTTCTCAACGCCTGCCATGATTTTGAGCAGGGTTGATTTACCTGAGCCGTTTAAACCTAAGACGCCGATCTTCGCGCCATAGAAAAAAGATAAACTAATATCTTTTAGGACTGTTTTTTGTGGTGGATAGGTCTTTGAGACCTGCATCATTGAGAAAGCATATTTTTCTGACATAACTGCTAAGCTCTATACTGAAACAGAATAAAAATCAAAGTCTAGATCATCTTGCTTAACGCTCTATTCCACTTCGCAGGGACAAAAATCCCACATAAACTTAAACCAAATACGAAACGCATCAGCAACACGTTGATCAACAATCACCGCAAAGCACATGTCTTCTTCCACCCCACCAAGGTGGATATTCGAGACAACATTAACCCTGTCGCCGAAAATATCAATTGAAGCAGGCGCAGAGTAGCCTTGGGGGAAAAATTTATAGTTCTTCCCGACATGCTTTAAAATCGGATGATTGCTCGTTTTGACTTCGTAATCAAAGAGATGAAAATACTTGATTTTTTTCCGCGTCGCAGCTTTGATAAATTGCTGGAAAAATGGCAGTGTTTTTGTTTCCATCCATCCACCTTTCCCGCCAATACAATAAAAATCCTCCCCCAGACGAATAATATCGCGCATGTAGTTCTTCCAGCCTTCAAGCCCACGATAAAGATACGTTGCCTGCAGGTGCGGAGTGCCGCGGTATAAGGCTTCCAATTCTGGGAGCACAGCACTAAGCGCGCGTTTTTTTTCTTCAATAATCTCGTTTAATTTATTGGGATCAACGGCTTGATATTTACTTTCAATTTTTTGAAGAATTTCAAACACAAGTCCACGCTCAAGCAAGCGGTGGATTGAATCATAGACATTGCGCCGATGGACGTGAGACTTAACAGCAATTTGTCCAATCGAAAGCTCGCCATACCTTAAAAGGGTTTCGTAAATACGTGCTTCATTCTGGGCTAGCCCAAGGTGTTGAAAAACTGGCTGATAAGAAGTCTGCATAATAAATTATATAATAAATACAATCTATTAAATCATACTGTGGTGATATTTGCCACTCTTAATAAGTAGCATAGTAATTATGCATATTAGAGGGCTGTTATGTATCTACTCACAAAATTCGAAGGATTTACGCTTTTAATCACGTTTGGCTTGGCCATGATTACGCTGGTCTTAGCGACCGTATCTAAAGAGAAACTCAGCTCGAACGCTTTCTTGGTAGCAAACCGCAATGTCTCACTCTTGCAGGGTTCACTCAGTATTGCCGTAGCCTGGATTTGGGCTCCGGCGATTTTTATTTGCTCAATGCAAGCATATCAAAACGGATTGGCAGGAATTTTTTGGTTTACCTTTCCGAATGTGCTTTGTTTTTTTCTTTATGCGCCACTGGCAGTAAAATTAAGAAAGAAATTACCCGAAGGATTTACTTTCCCAGAATACATTGCCCAACGCTTCAACGGCTGTAAGTACGCGCATCTTGCATTTCTTGTCGTCGCACTTGGATATCAGCTCGGAGCAATTATTATCAATGCACTCGCTGGCGGCACATTATTACATGCAGTCAGCGGAGTAAGTATCAATCTGGCAATCATCTGCATTGCCTGTCTGGCGCTTTCTTATTCACTAGTAAGTGGTCTTAAAGCATCAATTCTAACTGATGTCGTGCAAATGTTAATGGTGCTTGGAATTTGTTTTACCCTAGTGCCACTCTGCTTGTTTAACTCTGGTGGCCTAAGCTTAACTCTCTCGGGCTTAGGCGGGATTAATGATCATGGTAAATCAATTTTTGATCCCTGGCTTGCCTTTTCAATGGGAATCCCCATGACCTTAAGCTTACTAGCTGGGCCATTAAGCGACCAAATGTTTTGGCAGCGCGCGATGGCAGTGCGTAAAGATCAAGTCTATAAAACATTCATCTACGGCGGGCTACTTTTTGGGATTGTTCCGATTCTACTCTCAACTTTTGGCTTTATCGCTGTCCCCCTAGTTAAAGCGGGGCTACTAAAGCTTAACGATCCACAGCTAGTCGGACCAACTGTAATTGGTTATTTATTACCGAAGAGTGCACTTTATCTATTTTGCATCATGGCTTTCGCAGGACTATGTTCGACGATGGATTCTGCCTGCTGCGCAGCAAGTTCATTAGGATCAATTGACATCTATAAACGTTACTTCAACCCAGCTGCAAACGATCAGAAACTACTGACGGCTTCGCGCTTGTTTATGCTGGCACTTACAACCTTAGGCACGAGCATCGCATTACTACAACCAAAGTTGATGTGGGTCTTCCTCTCCTACGGTGCACTTGCTTCGGCTGGAATGTTTCCCACATTCTTTGCAATTTATAGTCGGCGCATTTCAGAGAAAGCGATTGCTCTTGCTATCGCCAGTTCAGTATTAATTGGCACACCATTTTCAATTTATGCCAATGTGACTGAGAATCCCTATTATATCGTGGCAGCAGCAATGCTCAGTGTCTTGATTGGCTTATGTATTTGCACTTATGCACATTTCCAAGCAAAGGCAGGTAGCGACAATTAAGCACTCTTATCGATCAGCATTTTGCGGCGCGGGTTGTCATAAAATTCGATTCTTAGAATTTTTACGATGTAGAGCGCGATATCTTGGGCAGGCTTTTTGCCCGGTATTGAAGAAGCGACTTTTACAAATTGAAAGGCATTGATGCCCAAATCGGGCATCTTTTCTCCAGCTAGTCGCGAATATTTACGCTGCATAAATTGCATCGTTTTACTCTCGCGATTAAGAATCACGTGCAAATCATAAAACTGCGTGTTTCCACTAGTCATTCCATTGTCGACTGCAATGCCTTTGATTTCAGGTTTTGTAAAAACCTTTTCCCTGCCAATCCCTAGCCAAGCAATTTTCAGTCCCAGATCTCTTGCTGAAATTCTAATTCTATACGACCCAACCCAACACCACAGCAAGCCATAGATCATCAACAGTCCAGAAAAGCCAAAGACAATTGGGAAAATAAGTGGAGCCTTGCCAATGTAGGTGCCCACGGCAACTGCAACCCAAATCAAAGTAAAGGTGCTAAAGGCGATAACTGTCCCGATGTTTCTCAAAGGTCCAAAGTAAATAATTTCGCTGTCACCGATGCGCGAAATAGAAATTCCGTGCTTTGCAAACTCGCTAGGATCAAGTGATGTCGGCGTGACATTTTTTACAATTTCTTCTCGGCTAATGTTTTCTACACTGTCTTTGGTTTTAAAGACCGGCAGTATAAATTCAACTTTTAGATCAATCCCACGCTTGGCAAAAGCTAGGCACAATTTCCATTCATATCGCACAGATTTGTAATCAGGCGATGAACTTGGCAGGTCAGATGGAATTTGAAAGCGCACAGGGATACGCCGCTGCTTTAATAAATTAACATCAACTACCTGTTCGCCCTGCCAAATTACTGTGGTTGAGGTGTTATCTCCAGTCGAATCGATATGGTAGCAAGTCAAAATTAGCGTGCCAGATGCTTGCGGTTCTCGTGAGTTAGTAAGGTCGATACTACCTTCGAGAAACCCGCCGATCACCCCAGGTAAGCGTTGAGGGATATAATAAACATCGCCAACTTCACGCGCTTGTAGAATCAGTCGCCCCGCGTGAAAAAGTAGTATCACGCCAGCTAAAGGAAAAATTAAGCCAATCCAAGCTGAATTGTTACCCTTGGCAAGTTCCTCAGGTAAAAACGCTATGATCGGAATTGAACCAATTGCATTCCAAAGAATTGCAAAAATAAATAGCCCCAAAGCTGCGGCTTTGCCTTGATTGCGAATTTTTAATTCGTTCCACTCTTTTTTCCACTTCCAGGGTTCGGTTGGATATAATTCTTTAAGATCTGCCTCTGTATCTGCAAGTTTCCCTCCATAAATTACAGCCAACATCAAGCCAAAACCAAATGCTGAAAACACGAAACTAAATGTTCCAAGTAATAAAACTTCTTTGATTAAGTCTTTGCCTGCTAAATAGTTTTGGACTGCAGTATAGCCAGCAAATACACCAACTGCTGCAAAGGGCAGAGAGAAGAGGATCAGGAAAAATATGCCAGCCTTTGAGGATTTCACGCGCCTGAAAAAAGACTAACAATAAAATATTTCTACGTCGAATATTTTATTCTGGTCTATTTGATTTGGGTTGTTGCCACATGATAAATCGCATTAACTTCGTCTGGCTTCGTTACGCAAAAGTTAAGATCTTTAAGCAATCCATCGGTCAGATCATAAACCCAGCCATGCACTGAAAGTGCTCGTCCTGAGCCCCAAGCGTGCTGCACAATCGTGGTATGGCAGACATTAAAAACTTGCTCGACAACATTTAATTCGCAAAGCCGACGGTGACGCTTGGTCTGATCGCTAATTTGAGCCAAGAGCTCGTCGTGCTTTGAATACACATCTTTGATGTGGCGTAGCCAGTTATCAAGCAGGCCAAGTTGATTATTGCCCATCGCTGCTTGGACTCCCCCGCAACCATAGTGACCACAAACAATAATATGTTCGATTTTCAGCACTTCTACTGCAAACTGGATCACTGATAGGGAATTAAAATCTGTGTGCACGACGACGTTGGCAACATTGCGGTGCACGAACACGTCCCCGGGGGGCAATCCCATAATCTGGTTTGCGGGAACACGACTATCAGAGCAGCCAATCCAGAGATATTTAGGATTTTGAGCAGTAGCGAGTTTTTCAAAAAAATTAGGATCTTTTGCCGTAAACTCTTGTGCCCAGACTCGATTGTTCTCAAAGATATGATTTAGATTTCGCATTAAGGCTATAAAATCCGTTCAGCTCTTGTTAGTCAAGACATGGAAAGAATAATTTTTACGCTAGCCGTCTCGTATGCTACGGAAGCTTTGACCAAGCGATTACAAGATTATTATCGTAATATGCCTGCACAGAGAACTCAGATCCAGCCTTAAATTCCGTAGATAAATCTACTAAAGTCTTTGCACGAAAACCATCAGCTGTTTTAGCTAAGCTAACATCACGCAGTCCAAACCAAGATTTCACAAGTGGTGCAAGCATTTTATAGAGAGCTTCTTTAGCGCAAAAAATCAGCGCCAGATCTTTAAGGCTTAAATCTTGTTCCTGTAATTCTTCCATGGAAAGAATGCGGTTTTTAATCGACAAATTGGAGAAACGAGAAATATCTTCAACATCGATCCCAACAGAGCGCAGCCCATAATTTGTCTGATCGTCATTTTGCCTGCCCTGAGGCGCGACAATTAAAGCAGCATGTGACTGGCAGTGGGCAATTGACCCAACGTATCCTGCTGGAAAAATTGGAGCCCCTTGCGCATTACGCTCTAGCCGCCAATTTTTTTGAGCAGCTTGCGGCAATCCACCAAGCTCGATTAAAGCGACTTGAAGAGCTGCTTCAATCCGCTCACGAGCAAGTGCTCTAATTTCCTTGTGAGATGTCCCAGCGCTTAGTGCTAGTTTCTCGAGCAGCATAACAGTGCCCGGATACTGCATAACTTTTCTGCGTTCCTGAAATTTCATGCATAAGCTATGACATAAGTCTGCAAACTATGTCATTACTTGCCGAGCAAAATATCCCAACTAAAGCCGACGTAATTATCCTTGGCGGAGGAGTTTTAGGCATTTCAGCAGCTTACCATCTGAGTCAGCGCAGAAAATCTGTCCTCTTATTAGAACGTGAAACTCTGCCAGGCAGTCATGCTTCAGGGAAAAATGCGGGGATGTTTCGTAAACTTTATCGCAACAGCACATTAACCGACTGGGCTTCTCGTTCGCAGCAAACCTGGCCAGAAATTGTTCGCAATCAAGCTTTCACTGAAACCCCCTCACTTGTTGTTGGACGGAATTTACCAAGTCACCATCCGGGGATGTTCGAGGAGCAGGCTGTTAAGCTTCGAAAAAAAAGCGCAGTGCTAGAGGTTCCTGCAGTTTATACAAAAGACGATGGATTAATTGACCCCGGAACATATTTACAAGCCTTACTGTCGCTCTTGGACAAATCGCTAGTCACAGTTGCCACTCGCACAACAGTCACGGGGCTTAATTACTCGGGAAAAGACTTAGTAGTCGACACGAATCGGAATACAACTTGCCGCGCGCCGGTAGTGATCAATGCTTGCGGCGCATGGTTAAATTCGCCCTTTCGAGACAATAAGCAACTTCTTGTCCAGGCAGAGGTATTTGCTAGACACTTATTTGTTGTCAGCGGTTTTCCCGATCAAGGTTTGTTTTTTGATCCCTATGGATTTTACTGGGACGAGTCGCTGAATTGGTATTTAAGACGCTGGGAACCAAAAAAACGACTCATCTCAATTTGTGACAGACTTGCAGCTAATCCCGATCGCTTCGAACCGCCCACAAATATAAATGAAGAACTTGCCTTCAAGCTTGTTCAAGCAATCCCCGAACATTGTTCCGATCTTGTAATTGAGCGCGCTTGGCACTGCTTTCGAACGTATACAGATGATCAATTGCCAATTTGGGGACAAGACCCTACAACTCCAGGATTATTTTGGCTTAGTGCTTTTGGTGGCTTTGGCATGTCAACTTCATTTGCAGCAAGTGCCGACTTAGCACGTCTAATTTGCGGCGAGTCTGTGACTGTTGACCCAGAATTTTCAGTCTCACGAGTGCGGAAAAAGGTCCATTGATGTTGCGTTGCTTTTACATTGTTTTACTGAGTTATCTACTCGCTCCAGTCTTCAGCTTTGCGGAAGACAATAGTTATTTTGCGGGCAATCGTTATGTTAAAGGCGCAATTATTTCCGATCGCTTAACGCTCCAACCTACCCCAGGTCTTGAAACGAAAGTTGCAACACTTGGAATTAAACTTGAGATCGAAAATGGCTGGCACATCTATTGGCTAAATAGTGGAGAGAGTGGATCGCCCACTACAGTTAATTGGAGAAATCCCAGCGGATTTGAAATTTCAGCTCTACGCTGGCCTGCACCAGAGCGACAAATCGAAAAAGGCGGGATTACAACTTACGGCTATTCTCAGGAAACAATCTTACTTGCCGACCTTTATGCGCTGACTTCTGCTCCACAATCAGGAAAAATTGAGATTCGTGCGCTACTTTCATTTTTAGTCTGCAAGGATATTTGCGTTCCGGGGATGCTTGATCTTACAAAAGAACTAACGCTTGACCCCACTAGAGCCTTAGAGATCAGCACAGATCAAGCTGCAATAAAACGCTTCGAAGCACGCACACCTGTTGCAGCTAGCATGCTGAAGGAGATTTCAATCCAGGGCAGCTTGCACGAAAAAGACGACCGCAATTTAATCGCAAAAATTGTAATTTCAGGACTTAATCTCCCTTCAACTGCCACTGCCGCTTCTGAACTACAAATTTTTCCCTTTGATACTGAAAATTTTCAAGCACTGATCAGTGCTGCCAGAATTACGACCTCTGGCGCAACAGCCGTCATTAGCTTTCCAGTCAAACGTTTAACTACCGCAGAACTCTCGACGGCTTCATTTTCAGGAATTGCTGTGTTTTCACCCAAGCTCTACCCTGCAGAAGACCTGACGAATGTGACTTGGACGATTAATTACACTGCCGCGCCAATAGCAATACCAGACGCCGGTGAGCTCTTAACATATCGAGTGCATGACTTCAGTACGAAGTCCACGCGAGGAGTTGTAAGTGAGCAGCCTTCTCCGCAGTTTAGCCTGAAGTTACTATTACTTGCGGTCTTAAGCGGCTTTATTGCGGGGCTAATCCTCAATCTGATGCCTTGCGTTCTGCCAATTGTTGCAATTAAAGCTATGGCACTTGTGCGTGATGCCACACAACCACGCGCTCAGAAGATCAACGGAGCAATTGCTTACACTGTTGGAGTTCTAACAAGCTTTGCGGCCTTAGCGATTTTAATTATTTTTCTACGTTCCGTAGGCCGCAGTGTCGGCTGGGGATTCCAGTTTCAAGAGCCAGGCTTTGTTTTCATCTTATTTTTAATTGTTTTCGTCTTATCCTTAGCATTCTTCGATTTTTATACCTTTCAGCTGCCGTTTCTTTCGAAAGCCAACCGGGCGCTTTCCAATTTCAAAAGTGGCTCATTGGTTGGAAATTTTTTCGAAGGCCTGCTAGTTACGGCTTTATCAACGCCCTGCACAGCACCGTTTCTAGGGTCTGCTTTAGCTTTTGCCTTCACACAATCAGCGCCAGCAATCATTATTATTTTTCTTTCGATCGGACTTGGACTAGCGCTGCCATATGCGGTGTTATCAACTAACGATAAATTCATTCGCTTTATTCCTAAACCCGGGGAATGGACTTATCGCTTTCGCGAGCTGATGGGTTTCTTGCTTCTAGGAACAGCAGTGTGGTTACTTTTTGTATTACATGGACTTTCTGACGAGGGAGCAGTTTGGGCTGTGTTGCAAGGGCTTGTCACGTTCTTTCTACTTTGGGCGTGGCGTGTATTAGCGATGAGTTCAATTAGTTCATTCAGTAAGCAGAACCTGCAAATTTTTGCTTTAATACTTTGCTTATTCTCGCTAATCGCCTCCTGGCCACATGTCGTGTCGCAACGCAGCTCAAAACCTCAACTACATGACACCCAAATTGCTTGGGAACCGTTTTCCAAGGAAATCATCGATAACTTAAGCGCACAGTCGCGCATTATCTTTATCGATTTTACAGCAGATTGGTGCATTACTTGTAAGTATAACGAGCGCTTCATTCTCAATCAGTCGCAAGTGATTGAGGCTTTTAAGAAATATAAAATCAGGCCGATTAAAGCCGACTGGACTAGACGGGAGGATGAAATTACCAAAGCACTTAAACAGTTTGGCGGTCAAGGCGTGCCACATTATGTTTTAATCATTCCTCAGCTTGGCGCGGCCAAGAGTGGCTTAGATCCAGAAATCGTCGTTTTACCAACAATCCTAACTGGATCTACTGTGGTCTCTGAGCTACAACGGGCATACGATAGATTTCTTGCACAAGGTCAGGCTTATGAGCTCGTGGAAACAGTTCACTAAAAATTATTTTTCTTATCCAGAAATTGGTCTTGCTCTTGATCTGAGCCGGATGAATTATCCAGAGAATCTTTTTAGTGCTTTAGAGACTTCTTGTGCCGCAGCATTTAGCGAAATGGTGGCATTAGAAGCTGGAGCAATTGCTAATGCTGATGAGCAGCGCATGGTCGGGCATTACTGGTTACGCAACTCAGACCTTGCGCCGAGTAAAGAAATAAAATTACAAATCGATCAAGCAATTCAAGCTGTTATAGAATTTGCGAAAATCGCACGATCTCAATTCAAGCGTGCAATTTTAGTTGGCATTGGCGGCTCAGCTCTTGGCCCACAATTTCTGATTGATGCATTAAGTGACCAGCTCTTTCCGATCGAATTTCTCGATAACACTGATCCAGATGGGGTTGATCGTTTAACTGCAGTGCGACTTGGGTTACTTAAAGAAACACTAGTGATCGTGATCTCTAAATCGGGCTCAACCCTTGAGACCCGTAACGGTCAAATTGAATTAGCTGTGCGTTTTAGTCGAAGCAAGTTAAATTTCGCTGACCATACTGTGGCGATTACCTGCGCAGCGAGTAAGCTCGAGCATCAAGCAAAAGCCGAGAAATGGCTGAAGATTTTACCGCTCTGGGACTGGGTTGGTGGGCGCACTAGTATTTTTTCTCCGGTTGGCTTACTGCCCGCAGCGCTTTCTGGCATTAATCTGCAGGAGCTTCTGGCTGGTGCGAGGTTGATGGATCAATTAACGCGCATTAAAGAAATTAAGAAAAATCCGGCAATGCTTTTAGCACTAATGTGGCACGCAGCTGGTAGCGGCGTAGGCTTAAAGGATATGGTAGTGCTACCATACAAGGACCGCTTGATCCTTTTTTCACGCTACCTCCAGCAGCTGGTGATGGAATCACTCGGTAAAGAAAAAAATCGCGCTGGAGCAATCGTAAATCAAGGCATTGCTGTCTATGGCAATAAAGGTTCCACCGACCAGCATGCCTACGTGCAACAGCTTCGTGATGGCATTAATAACTTTTTTGTAACTTTTATTGAAGTCTTAAGCGACTCAGCACAAACAAATCCACAAGTTGAAGTTGAACCTGGCATTACAAGTGGCGACTATTTGAGTGGATTTTATTTAGGCACCCGGCAGGCTTTGACAGAAAATGGCCGTGCCTCGATCACGATTACAGTTGAGAGTGTCTCTGCGCAAACTATTGGTGCGTTAATTGCTCTTTATGAACGTGCGGTTGGATTTTATGCAACACTTGTCAACGTGAACGCTTATCATCAGCCTGGTGTCGAAGCTGGTAAAAAGGCGGCTGCTGGCGTGATCGCCTTACAGCGAGAAATCCAGCAGGAACTTAATAACTCTGGTCAGCTATACACGGCTGAGGAGCTTGCCTCTAAATTAAAGGCTGACACTGAGATTACTTTTAAAATCCTTGAACATCTTGCTGCTAATCAACATGCTGGTGTCACTAAAAGGAACGCTCAAGATCCGCTGCAGGCTAAGTATTCCATCTCGAGAAAGCGTAGCTAGGGTCAATCAGCTTTTTGGTGTGGCATTATTCAATCCCTGTCATTGCGAGGACCGCTGGCGACCCATTCGACTTCGCTCCTCACGGCTTGAGCCCTCGGCGTGAGCTCGGTCGAACGCTCGGGTCGAAGGTAGAGCAGGCTCCGCAATCTGTTCATTTTGTTTTCACTCGTCATTGCGAGCGTAGCGAAGCAATCTGTTCATTTAAAATGATAAATATAATTTAGCGGCGAACAGATTGCCGCAGTCGAACAAACAAGTTTGTTCTCCTTCGCAATGACACGAAAAAGCAAACAGATTGCCGCGCTTGCTGTCGCAAGCTCGCAATGACTTAGGGTGCCATCCTTCGACTGAATCTTCCTACCTTCGACCCAAGTGTTCGACCGAGGGCTCAGGCTGAGGGGAACGAATTGCATTAAAAACTTCGCGGCTCTGTAGACTATTATTCAACGTAAAAAGATGAATTCCCGGAGCACCTGCGGCTAAAAGTTCTTTGCAGAGCTTGATTGTATATTCTGTTCCAAAGCTCAAAAGCTCAGCCTTATCTTCCTTGCGCAGTACTAATTCTGCTTCGAGTTTCTCGGGGATAGAAGCTCCGCAAAGAGAAATAACTCTAAGAAGTTGCGACAAATCACGAATTGGCAAAATTCCTGGCACAATCGGGGCGGTAATTCCTTGAGCGCGACAGCGCTCAACAAACTGCAGATACAAAGCTGGATCGAAAAATAATTGCGTCATGATAACTTCAGCGCCGGCATCACACTTTTCGCGTAAATACGAAATGTCTGCAGCAGGTGATTCGGCGTCTTGGTGCGTTTCAGGATACCCTGCAACGGCAATACTAAATCCACCAAAATCCTTAATATAGTGCACCAAATCCCGTGCGCACGAGAATCTTCCACTTTTTAACGCCTCAGGCTCTTTCGGGATATCCCCGCGCAAGGCTAAAATATGTTCGATTCCCTGCGCGCGATATTCCATGAGTAATTCTTTAATCTCGGCAGCACTGTGGCCAACAGCCGTTAAATGCGCAACAGCTTCGCGCTGTAAATTATTTTGAATAAAAGCAACTAATTCCTGAGTAAGCGCACGTTTACCCCCACCTGCACCATAAGTAACAGTCATAAAATCTGGATTAAGTTCAGTTAATTCAGAAATTAGTTGCTTAGTTTGATCTAACTGCCTTGCTTCCTTTGGGGGAAAGAACTCAAAAGAAAAAATCGGTCGGTTCTGCGAATAAATTTCTCGAAACGTCATAGGTCCAGAAGACTATAACGTTATAAAAAATGATGAAAGTTGCCTTTCTCTGTAATATTTATACGATTTTTTGATCTATAAATTGCAATAAAATCGCTTTATAACGAGAATTTTTAGGCAAAGCCGCGTAGGCCGGAAGTATTTGGCAAAAACTATCCTGATAAAGCGATTTTATTTTAGCCGAAGAGAGCCCACCTAATGCGCTCAACGAAAGACTTTCCCTGAGGCGCTGTTTTCTTCACACGCTCTACTTTCATGCGATGCTCCGCATATTTTGCTCCCCAAGTTGCGCCACCTGGAGTCGTGTCGCGGCGCACTACTTTTGCTGCCGCACGAGATTGGCCCTGGCGTGATTGCTTAAGTGTTGATGCCTTTTGCTTTGCTTCCCATGCAGCAAGTTTTACTTCGTATTGCGCTTGAGCTTTAAGATAGCGAACTAAGACGTCTTCAGATGTATTTGTATAGCTTTGTCCAACTCGATAAGTTTTAATCGAGCCTCCAGTCATGCCTGCTGGTGCTGTAGCTTTTTGCGCCTGAGTACTGCGCGCGGCACGTCGATGTTCTGGGCCGAAATTCCAGAGTGATCCGCTTGCGTATGGTCGATAATTGAAATTCTGGTCAGGAACTAAAACGCCTGCAACTGCACCTGCTACATTAAAAGTTAGTAGCATTGTGATGCTGATAAGTATTTTGATAATTTGGCCTTCTCTCATAAATTTCCCTTTGCCCGAAATATAAGAAACCTAAGAAAACAGAGGAAAACCGGATATCAAAGAGTATAGCGACTATGGGCAATTAAATCTACAGTCGCCCACTAGGTTATGCATGTTTTTTACAATTTGTAGCATTAATTATTCGGATGTAATCTACAGGGTAGCGCAAAAAAACTCATGTAAACAATAGGTTAGCAATGCAGTCTAAAAATCATCCAATTTGGCAGCCAACTGAAGAATTTATTCGCAAGACAAATATCTTTAAGTTTAAGGCTGCGCTGAATGAAAAGTATGCCCTCAGCATCCAAAATTACTCCGAACTTCACAGCTGGTCAGTTACTCATCCGGAGCATTTTTGGCGTGAGCTTGCAGATTTTGGAAAGTTAAAAA
This sequence comes from bacterium, assembly GCA_016786595.1. NCBI lineage: Bacteria > bacterium. The sequence goes on from JAEUWB010000060.1 coordinate 43,635, forward strand.
TTGATTGGAATTCTACCCCAGCTTTCGTCGATCAACAGTCGATTGAAAAGTGCCGCTGGTTTCCGAATGCGAAGTTAAATTTCGCAGCGAATTTGCTGCAGGGTTCAAATCACCAACACCTAGACGCTTTGGTCTTTAAGTCAGAATTGGGAGTTACGACTAAAGTCAGTTACAAGGATTTAAACTCTCAAGTTCTTAAACTCAGAAGTTTTTTTAAGTCAATCGAGTTGAAACCGCTTGATCGGGTAGCAGCACTAGTCCCAAACATTCCTGAAGCTGTGAGCAGTATGCTCGCCACTACCAGTCTTGGTGCAAGCTGGTCTTCCTGTTCCCCTGACTTTGGAGTGCAAGGCATTCTCGATCGCTTTGGACAAATCAACCCAACACTATTAATTGCCGCAGACGGCTATACATACAACGGAAAAGCAATTGACTGTCGCGACAAAATCTTCGAACTCTGCCAACGTATTCCTAGCATTAAACAGCTGATCCTGATTCCTTTTCTTAATCCACAAGTGCAGTTAGAAAACATTAAATTACCGACGGTTTCCTGGAAGCAAGCTTTAGACTATCCAAGCGATACGACTGCTGTCGCAAATTGGGAGAAATTTCCTTTTAATCACCCACTCTTTATTCTTTATTCCTCAGGCACAACTGGAATTCCTAAATGTATTGTGCATGGCGCAGGTGGCACGCTGCTGCAACATACTAAAGAGCACTTACTGCATAACGATCTAAAGCCAGGTGACGTAACTTTCTTTTTTACAACCTGCGGCTGGATGATGTGGAATCTTTGGGTTAGTGCGCTGGTTACAGGAGTAACGGTAGCGCTCTACGAAGGCTCGCCAACGTATCCAGATTTTGGTTCACTTTTTAAATTTGCAGAGGACGAAAAGATTACTTCTTTCGGAACAAGTCCACGGTTTTTAGCGGCACTTGAAAAAGCAAATTATGATCCGAGTAAGCACTTCTCGCTACCTCAATTACGCACCCTGCTTTCTACTGGTGCGCCGCTGCTACCAGAACAATTTTTATTTATCTATCAAAAACTCAAAGCCGACATACACCTCTGTTCGATCTCGGGTGGGACAGACATCGTCTCTTGTTTTTGTCTCGGTAACCCGATCAGCCCCGTATATAGCGGAGAACTACAAGCGCCAGGCCTCGGCATGGACATGGATGTTTTTTCAATTAATGGCACGTCGGTTCGTGGAACCAAGGGGGAACTTGTCTGTAAAAGTCCTTTCCCTTCTGCGCCGCTAGGATTTTTAAATGACACTGACGGGAGCAAATTTCATAAAGCCTATTTTGACGTTTTCCCAAATGTTTGGAAGCATGGTGACTGGGCAGAAATTACTGAAAGTGGCGGCTATATTATCTATGGCCGTTCAGATGCCGTTCTAAATCCAGGCGGCGTGAGAATCGGGACTGCAGAAATCTACCGTCAAGTTGAGACACTTGACGCAATCCAAGAAAGTATTTGTGTCGGACAAAACTGGGAAGGTGACGTGCGGGTCGTGCTTTTTGTTAAACTTAAACCAGGAGTTGAGTTTACAACTGGACTTGTCGAGCAAATCAAAAAAACAATTCGCCTCAACACTACCCCGCGCCACGTACCTGCCAAAATTATCCCCGTTCTTGATATCCCTCGCACAGTCAACGGGAAGTTAGTAGAACTAGCAGTCAAAAAGAAGATTCACGGCGAAGCTGTGGAGAATATTGAAGCGCTTGCTAATCCTGAATCGCTCAAATATTTTGAGGACCTCAAGGAATTACAAACTTAAGCGGACTGCTGTATGGCAAATTACCCCAAAAAAGTATTACTGCGCGAAGATGGACCCCGTGAAGGGTTTCAAATGCATGCCAAAGTAATACCTACAGCAGAAAAATTAAGGCTGATTGATTTGCTTGCTGAGACTGGAATCTCGAGCATTGAAGTTACGTCTTTTGTGCGTGCCGACAAAGTCCCACAACTTGCTGATGCCGAAGAAATTGCCCAAGGTATTATTCCTCGAGCAGGAGTGCGTTACCGTGCACTCTATCTCAATCAAAAAGGCCTTGAACGTGCTAGTACCTTCCCCAATTTACAACCTGAAGGCTACGTGCTTTTGGCAGCGAGCGAAGAATTTTTAAAAAGAAATAATAATCAAACCCTAGATCAAGCCCTAGCTGAGCTGCCAGCTTGGATTAAGCTTTTTCAAGAAAAATCAATGCGCTTCGAACGCTTGATGATTTCCACTGCCTTTGGCGATGCCTTCGCAGGAAAGCTCAAAGCGGATTTACCACTTAGTGTTGTCGCCAAGGCGCTTGAAGTGATTGCTGCGAATAACTCAAGCGTTGAGGAAGTGACCTTCGCTGATACGACTGGCTATGCAAATCCAGAATCAGTCCAGCAACTTGTGGGGAATTTCAGAGATCGCTATCCGCAATTGTCTGTCGGCTTGCACCTGCATGACACGCGCGGGACTGGCATGGCAAATGTTTATGCTGGACTTGAGCTTGGAGTGGATCGATTTGATTGCTCTGTGGCTGGGCTTGGCGGATGTCCGTTTGCACCGGGTGCAGCAGGTAATGTGCCCACAGAAGATGTGGCCTTTCTTTGTGCTGAGCTTGGGATTGAAACCGGGATCGATCTGCAGCGCTATATTCAATGTGCACTCGAAGCTGAAAAAATTATTGGGCATAAGCTTCCAGGTAAGTTAAAACAAGGCGGTAAAATTTAGTCATTCTAAAAGTTTGCCAAACTGCGTGCGTATTGTTCTTGCTGAAAAATTAGACCTACTATTAGCGCTGATTATCTTTATAGTCTCAGGCACGGTATTATTTTACCAAGCCCGCTCGATTCAAAATTCTGGAGTCGATACCGAACCTTTTGCTTATATCAATGCGGGGGATAATAATCTTGCAGTTTTAGTTGAAGAGCGTTGCGCGGGATATCTTGAAGCAAAGCTTGACCGCGTGGAAGTCTGGTATATTCGACTCAAAGGGGCAATCCAGGCGCATCTTGGACCACGCTCAATTCAAACTAATATTGATGGAACTTTAATTTTCAATCAGCTTAATCAGCTTTCGCGCATCAAGTTCGATCTGACAGTTGATCATCTAAAAATTAATCTTTTTTCAGAATCGATTAACCCAATTAAATTAAGCATTTCAGCTGCGCTCCCCGAAGGAGACTTTAAGCAAGAATTAACGCTCCCGGGACCCGTGATTTTCTCGATTAAAGACGACCGCGGTTCAATTAGTCACCCGTTGTTACGCGGCATGCAAGTCCCAAATAAAAATCTTCCGGCAGACAAGCAGCATTTGAATCAAGCACTATTACAGGCATTAGGGTTAACTGCCCAGACAGACCCGGGCGTTATTGCTCAGTGTAAAGTTGGCCTGACGGGTTCCGTTGATTTATGGCCGATTCTTAAAACCTACGGGTCTAAAATAAAAGAGGCCAGCAAGGTAACTGGACAATTAAATAAAATTCTAGGCGTTCAAAACTATGATTGAAATTAAAAACTTGCGTAAGAGTTATGGCAAATTTAAAGCCGTAGACGATCTATCGTTCACTGTTAACAGTGGAGAAGTTTGTAGTTTTCTTGGAGTAAACGGTGCAGGGAAAACGACTACGCTTAAAATGCTTGCCGGAATTCTCAAGCCAAGTTCAGGTCAAATTCTACTAAATCAGATTGATCTCGCAGAAGAGCCGCGTAAAGCAAAATCAATCTGCGGATACATTCCCGACCGGCCGCATTTATATTCCAAGCTCACCGGCAGAGAGTATCTCTACTTTGTTGCTGACTTATACAAAATTACAGGTGCAGCCGCAGAGCAAAGAATCGATCAATTACTCGCGGAATATCAACTCACCAAATGGGAAGACACTTTAGTTGAGAGTTACTCGCACGGCATGAAACAGCGGCTGGCAATCTGTGCGGCATTAATTCATAACCCACCGATTCTGATTGTCGATGAACCGATGGTTGGGCTTGACCCGCATGGGGCGAAATTGCTGAAAACATTATTTCGACGTTATGCCAGTGAAGGCATGTCGATGTTAATTTCTACTCACTCAATTAACGTCGCGGAGGAAATTTCCGACCGCATTGTGATTATTAATGCAGGTCAACTTGTTGCCAACGGAACAGTGAAGGAAATTAAATCCCTCCTGGCAAACCCCAACCAATCACTAGAAGACGTCTTTATCGAATTAACGGTTGAAGAAAGCATTATTAGCGAGGCGCTCTGATGCTTTTTTCCGCGGCAAAACCAGGATTTTGGACAGTCAGTCGACTTGCCAAGCAAGTCTTAAGTCAGCGCTCTGGACTATTTCGAGTTTCTCTAGCAGTAATTTTACTGGGCGTTCTTGTGTATGGAGTTTTTCGCGGAACACTTTGGACCTTGGCCATTATTCAAGAAACGCTAACCTTAGCATTTCTTCCGCCTTCAAGTATTATTGGAACGATCTTTGTTCCAGTTTTTGTTTTCCTTGTGATCGCAAACTTGATTGAAGCGTTAGGGTCGCTTTTTTTGAGCCGTAGTCTCGAGACAATTATTAAGTCGCCACTGCCACCATTTTCTTTATTCATTGCAAAAACTGTTGAAATCGGCGTCAGTTCATCTTGGATGGTTGTCTTATTTGTCAGTCCAATCATCTTTGGGTTTTGGGTTTTTCATCACGGGGACTTCTGGTTTTTTCTACATGCACTCTTAGTTTTTCTGCCTTTTTTGGCGCTGGCAGTCTGGACTGCGATGCTAATTGCTATTCTTTTTGCTTCATTTTTCCCAGCTAACCGGACTCGTGAGGTGTTTATTATTCTTGGAATCGGGCTGGTTTTTGGGTTTCTGCTTTTTCTCCGAGTCCTTGCTCCGGAAAAAGCGGGAGGACTTTTTAGTGTTGAAAATATCTTTCTAGTGCTCGACCAGCTAGCGCGTCCTGATTTATTAATTAGCCCCCCTTACTGGGCCGGGGTAGCACTGGGTGAGCGGTTACAAAGTTCAGGGCAAGAGGTTAATCAATTTTTTGCAATTCTTTACATCGCTGCGATTTGTCTCGGCGCGCTAACATTTTTACTATTTCGAACGCTACACTTTGCAGCATTCTCTAAGGCTCAAAGTCTTAAGCAGGGTGTAAGTATTAATAGTCGTGCCTCGCAGCGCCGCTGGGCAGCGTTAATCGGTGACAGGTATTCTGCTGCGCGTGGTGTGATCGTAAAGGATTATAAAGTTTTTTTTCGTGACTTAGCTCAGGCTTCACAGAGTCTGATGCTACTTGGAATTGCGGCATTTTATGTGGCAGGGATTCAATTAATCTATCGTTTTAATGTGATGCTTCCGGGTTGGGAGGCAAAAAGTTGGGGTCAATTCTTGATGCTAATCAGTGCGATGACTGAAGCTTTTATTATTACGGCTGTGTGTTCGCGTTTTGTTTTTCCTTCGGTATCGCTTGAGGGTGAGAGTTTTTGGGTTTTACAAACCTCACCGCAGAGTATTAAATCGATTATGCGTTATAAGTTTTGGGGCTGGTTTATTCCGGTTGCTACGACTTGTTCGCTGGTATTTTGTGTCGGCACGCGAAGTATCGGCGCGCCTTGGGCAATAGTAATTTTAAAAGCGCTTGCAACTGTAGTTGTCTGTTTTGGAATGGTTGGCCTTGCGATTGGATTCGGCAGTCGTTTTGCAAATTTCAAGTGGGAGCATTCGGCGCAGCTTTCGGCTGGTTTTGGTAACATGGTCTTTATGCTCACGGGAGTGTTATTTATCTCGGTCAGTCTCTTTTTTATGTGGGTCCCGATTTTATTAGTTTATAGCAACGTGCACATCCGCCATGAGCAGTTTTGGCTAATTGTAACACTCTTTTGTTATACTTTGCTGTTTGTGCTGAATATTGCGTTTAAAGATATCGCGCTCAACTATGGGGAGCGGGAGTTATTACGCAGAATGGAGCACGATTAGCGGCTACTTGGATAGGTGGCAGTTACGACCGTGTGAATTCCTCCACGCACATAAAAGTCACCGATCACTTCAATTTTTCGTGGATTAACTGCTGCAACTAAATCATCCAGGATTAAATTTGTTACAGCTTCATGGAAATGGCCTTCGTTGCGAAACGACCAGAGGTAAAGTTTTAGAGATTTAAGTTCTACGCAAAGCTTATCTGGGGTGTAATTAATTTTAATTGTCGCAAAATCTGGTTGACCAGTTTTTGGGCAAACGCAGGTAAACTCTGGGCATGAGAACTCGATTTTGTAGTCACGCCCAGGTTGTGGGTTGGGAAACGTTTCCAGTTGCTTTGAGGGTGAGGTAGACATTTAGCTGCTTTACTTTTTCACGGCCTTATTTTTTCACGGCCCCAAGAAATTTATTGAGCCAACCAGTTTCTTGGTTAGTTTTATCAGCGGCTTGATTGATTAAAAGTTCTAGTTCACCAGCATCGAGCCAAATTCCGCCAGAGTCGTTGCAACGGTCGACGATTACTTCGCCGAAGTGGACTTGTTCCATGGGTTTGCCGGTAACTGGGCTTAAGCGTGGTTTATCTTCGGCTTTACGGGCTGCCAGGCGTTCCAGTAGCTCACGATTTTTTCTGTCAAAGTGACTTTCTTCTTTGGCGCGGCGCATATCGTCCCAAGCGTTAGACATGATGATTTCCTCCTGAAAATTTACTGCTCTTGTCTAGCATAACGTTGCTGCGCTTCAAAATCCCTCAAAAAATCTGTGCGATCCCATCCGAACCGCTTTGATAGCGTTTCCATAACTATTTGGGATACGCAGCAAGCGCAGCATGCTATAAAAAACATTTCCTCTGAGTGGAACAGCTATCTATGAGTATATTTTTAAAAGGGAAACGCTATTTATTTACTGGTTGTGTCTGCGACACAACTTATATACCAGTTTGCAAAAAGATTTTGGATTAAACTGACGATTCTTGCAAACTGGTAGATAAATCTTTATCCAAGCACTAGCCGATTTTCGTTGTCGTATCACGTGTGAGGATCTGCAAATAACTTGCATAAGCGTATTTACGATTACGTTGCTTACCACTAGTTTCTTGCAAAAAACCTAATTCAATTAAGTGATCGATCGCTCGTTGAATCTTAGGTTTACTTGAGTTGTGTTGCGCCAATAGCTCTTGCACGGTCCAGATTGGTGCTTTGCAAAATTCGTTAAAAACTTGAAGTGTATATGCAGTAGGTTTACTTTGTTGCAATGCTTCGCGATTGGATTGGTGCAGATGATGAATCTCAAGTGCTGCTGTCTTTGCCATTTCCGCGGATTCCGAGACAGCTTTGAGGAAAAATTTTATCCAACCTTCCCAGTCCCCTTTAAATCGAACATCCATTAACTTTGCATAATACTCAGTACGATAAGCTTTAAAATAGTAACTCAGATATAGAAGCGGTCGGTCTAGTACACGCCAATAGCAGAGCAAATAGGTGATGAGTAGTCTTCCTAAACGGCCGTTTCCATCGAGGAATGGATGGATAGTTTCAAATTGCGCATGAATCAATGCAGCCTTGATTAGTGGCGCCATTGAATTTTGAGAATGTATGAATTTTTCGAGATCGGACATATGATCATCAATCTCAGTAAAAGGAGGTGGGACAAACTCAGCGGTATTTAAAATTGCTCCGGGCCGTCCGATCCAGTTTTGAGATTTTCTAAACTGACCTGGTGTCTTATTTGAACCACGAGCTTCCGTCATCAACACTGCATGCATTTCTTTAATTAGCCTGGTTGAGACTGGGATGTTTTTAATTTGGGCCAATCCTTGATTCATTGCCCTTACGTAGTTGGAAACTTCTATGATGTTGTGATTAGGAGTCATCTTATCCGCAGGACTAAGCACATCCTCAAGTGAACACTGAGTGCCTTCAATTTGAGAGCTGAGAAGCGCTTCTTTGCGTACATATAGATAAACAAACAAATCTGGGTCTGAAATTATAGAAGCTAGTCCTGCTAGTTTTCCTAAGGCAATGCTTGCTTGTGATAACAACAAAACAAGTTCGTCATCTAGTAGAATGGGTGGATCTGGTGGCAATGGTTTAGGAACAAATGCCTGATATCCCGTTAGTTGCTTGATATAGTTTCCGGCTCGAGTCATAATATTTTAGTAATGTTTTATATACTAATCATTACTAATGGTATCATAAGTAATGTTTTTCCGTCAATTCATACTTAGTGAGAATTTATGTAACGATTAGTTTTGAAATATTTAGCAGCTACGGCAATTGGTTTTACTAGTCCTGGTTAGCCTTGTTACTGGGTCATGGCCATGAAGCTACGGGTTTTTTCACCGTCATCTCTCCAATTGCGTTTGCTGGAGAATTTGGAGAACCTCGACGTGGGGACTGGGTTACTTTTCTAAGTGAAAATTTAGATCTCCAGTTTCGGATGCTGGATAATAAACCGCCGGTGCGCTGCAATAGATTATTTGCACCCAAGATAACCCTCGATAATTAATGCAATAGTATGGACCTCTATTTGATTTGTGATATTAATAGGCGGTATATTATCAAAGAGATTTAAGGTAGATCATCAGTTGTGGTGATCTATATGTTATACGCCAATGAGTGATGACACCCGATCAATACGTTGAATCAGTTTTATTAAAATATACTGCGCCGGTTGGAGCAAACTCACCATCGGAAATCATAGGTAGTACAGTTGCTGGCCCAATACGTGCGTGGGCGGGAAATCAGCTAAACTCACTTGAATACTCTGGTTCTTACGCTAAAGGAACAGCTATTCATGGCGTTTCTGATGCGGACATTTTTATCTCTCTCAAGGCAGACACGACTAACTCTCTTAAAGACCTATACGAGGGTGTGTATTCTTTAGCTGAATCGCAAGGTTGGTCTCCAAGAAGACAAAATGTTTCCATTGGAATTATCATTAATGGAAACCGAGGCGATCTCGTTTCCGGGAAAGTTCAGTCCGGCTATCAAAACTACCATAGTCTATATTTGTCCAAACGGGATTCTTGGACACAGACCAATGTTGCAAATCACATACAAATTGTTAGTCAATCTCAACGTATCAAAGAAATAAAAGCGATAAAAATTTGGAAAGCCTTACGACAAATTGATTTTCCATCACTTTATCTTGAACTTTTTACAATCAATGCTCTTAACGGGCATTCTCGAAATGCCGTAGCAACCAACGTCATAACAGTTTTGAGGACCATTGGATCTTCTCTGAGCTCTACAAGGATTGTTGATCCCTCTAATACCAATAATATTCTATCTGACGAACTGACTAAGGCTGAAAAAGACCGAATATCAGCCCTCGCTGCCTTGTCTGCTGTAGAGCGATCATGGGCAAATATAATATGGTGAATGCAATGACTGATCGCTTGAAAGAAATTTTTACTGGTCTACAAGAGCGCTTAGAGGGAGAACTGTGCGGGTCAAGAACAGCTGTTGCTCATTCTGGTGCACGAGGAGAGGCATCGGAGCAAGATTGGATAAATCTTTTTAAGCAGCACCTTCCGAATCGATATCAAGCTGATAAGGCTTTTGTGATTGATTCAACAGGAGCATGTAGTGATCAGATTGATATCGTTATTTATGATCGTCAATACTCTCCAATTCTTTACAACCAAGCTGGTCAGCAATATGTCCCCGCCGAAAGTGTGTATGCAGTTCTGGAGGCCAAGCAAGATTTGAGTCGTGAACATATCATTTACGCAGGCGAGAAGGCCGCATCTGTTCGAAAATTGAAACGGACCTCAGCATCGATACCCCACGCTGGTGGCTCTTATGGTGCACGACCATTGCCAAGAATTATTGGAGGCATTGTAACTTATCAAAGTTCTTGGTCACCGCCATTTGGTCAACCTTTCAAAGATGTGTTGGCAGAGTTGGACAACGAGCATCGCCTCGATATTGGTTGCGCGCTGACCGCTGGATCATTCGAGATTACTTATTCAACTGATGCAATCATTGATATAGCTATTTCTGGGCAAGAGCGGTCGCTTGTCCAGTTTCTATTTAGACTACTTAAGCAGCTCCAATCTTTAGCTACAGCTCCAGCTATCGAATATGATGCTTACTTGAAACAGCTAATTGATTGATAAAGGCGTATAACAATTGAGCCCACAAAGATTTCGCGCCTTTTAGCTCTTTTGGTTTGATTAACTGCAGAATTGGCGCGAAACTTGTGGCTCTAAACGTTATACAACAAAAAAATTGATCTATGGACAATGAAGAAGCGAAAAAGTTGCTTGCTCAGGAATTGAAGAAGTATCGACAGAAATCCTACACGGAACTTCAAGTGCTTCTTAATGCACAAGACACTTACGCAGTAACTGGTAAAAGTGGCGCCGAATATCAAATAGAAATTCAGGTATTTTGGGATGATCAAAAAGATGGAAATCTTAGGGTTGTTGGCGCAGTTGACGACGGTGGGCTACGATCGTTCATGCCTCTTACAGATGGTTTTATTCTTACTCCTGAGGGAAAATTTTTTTAGCCCTCGTTCTGGGTTACTTTTCTAAATTGACAGAACGCTGAAGTAGCTTATTTATAACTTAAATAACTATAGATAATGAATGCAATAATATAGACCTATATTTGATTTGTGATATTAATAGACGGTATATTATCAAAGAAATTTTAGGTAGATCATCGGTTATGGTGATCTATATGTTCTCCCCTAAGAGTAATTAAATGCTTAAAGCGTCACAAAAGAAGAAATTTGGAGTTCTTATTCGCGGAGCGAATTATCACTTTGAAGCTCAGGGTAAGACAGTGCGATATGGGTTTTACGTGACTCGGCTTGTGATCGCTCGAGACGCGCGATCAGCCGAAAAACAAGCTCTTAACTTGATTCGGCGAGATGCCAAATTGAGAAAACGAATTCTAAACCCAAAAAGTGATTCCCCGATGCTATATATTGAAAGACTCGCTGAATTATCCTCTTGGGGTGGAATGAAACCCACGGGGTCTGGATACGCCTTTTTTCAGGAAGCAAGAACGTCTAGGAAGAAACTGAGGAAGGCTGGGGAGAACAAACAGAGCGAGCAGAGGAAAGGCCGCAAGCGAAAGTGAAACTTTATATAGAGTTGGAGTGGCCTTTCCCCGCTCCTCCTAAACGTTATTCATCTAATAAATGAATGTTATTAGTTCACTTCAAGTTAAATTACTTCAAGCGCCAATTGGTAGTTGCTGCACACCCGAGCTTGCAGCATCCGTCAGCAATAACGGTGGGCTAGGTGCACTTGCCGTAACCTGGCAGTCTCCCCGACAAGTCAGAGAGATCATAGAAGCAACCAAGAAACTAACCTCATTGGCATTCCAAGCTAACTTCGTTCTGTGCTTTCCAATTGAAGAGCAGCTTCGATCAGCCATTGAATCGCGAGTGCCCGTTATTACGTTTTCTTGGGGCATGCCATCTTCGACAACGACGAATGATTTGCTTGCTGCAAGGATTCCTTTTGGTATCCAAGTCTTAACGGAAACTGAAGCTAGACGGGCAAAAGAGCTTGGTGCTAGTTTTCTGATAACACAGGGGATCGAAGCTGGGGGCCATGTGCAAGGAAATTTACCGATTATCCAGCAAATTGAACGATTAAATTTAGTTGATATTGGTTTACCGCTAGTCGCTGCAGGTGGTATTGGAACTCCAATAGATGCCTTGAAAGTTCTTTCCTCAGGAGCAGATGCTGTAATGGTGGGTACACGTTTTGTCGCATCGAGTGAATCAGCTGCTCATGACGGCTATAAGAATTTACTGGTACAAGCTTCCAGTGCAGATACTGTTCTTACAGAGTGTTTTTCGGTTGGTTGGCCAAACGCCCCTCATCGAGTTTTACGCAATCCTGTGCTCGAATTATGGGAACAAAAGTTAAAATTGCCTGAACGGTCAGGAGCTTTTGCTCCTGACGGATCGCCGGTCGCACTGCTCTCGGATATGCCTCCAGTTCGCGGTGTGACCGGAAGTATTGATAATATGTGCTTGTATGCCGGAATGGGTGTAAGCGGTGTCGATCGCATAGCGAGCGTGTCCGAAATCATGGAAGAATTCAAGTGTAAATTGACGTAGGATGGTTAACAATCAAATTAGCGGAACGGACAAGCCGCCCGCTGATTTAAGACATTATGCTGCTGATATTTAAAATTATTCTTGTCCCAGCGATGATTGCTCTTGTTAGTTTTGCAGGGCGATTGTGGGGGCATTATATAGGAGGATTTCTAGTTGGCTTACCACTGATCGTAGGCCCGATACTTATATTTTTGGCTATTGATCACGGCAACGAATTCGCCGCTACTTCTGCAAAAGGTGCACTAGCAGGAGTAATCTCAATAGGATTTTTCTGCTTCTTATATGCTATCACTTCCCAGAGGTTTGGAATCTTCTCATCACTGTGCGCAGGCTTGCTTGGGTTTGCAGCTTCTACCTCACTATTTTCTTTTCTTGATTTGCCACTCTTTATTACATTCCTTTTAGTTATTCTTCTTCTCTGCATTTTTCTATTTGCATTTCCGCAAAGCGATAAAATAGTGAAAAAACCTCAAACATCTTTTCTCGAAATACTCATTCGTATGATTGCTGCGGCTACGCTCGTTCTCCTGATAACATATTCCTCAGATATCTTGGGCCCACGCCTTAGTGGCCTTCTTGCACCTTTTCCTATCGCTGGAACAATTCTGTCAGGATTCACGCACTACAGTTCCGGAGATGAGGCCGCCCGTCAATTACTGAATGCGTTTATTAAAGGTTTGTTCGGAATGGCGGTTTTTTGTTTTATTCTCGCCCTCACATTGTCTAGTCTTGGTATTTTGCTGACTTTGTTAATTGCCATCCCATTAACATTCATAGGTGGCAGCATAACAAAACATTACTGCCCAGAACGCCTGCCAAAAGCTTATTCTGATGCTCTTTGAATACGCACGCCCGTTCGGGCAGAATGTAAACGTTCTGCGTAGTGAAATAATTGTTGAGCTAATCAGGATCAGATTCCATAACCCAACGAGGCAAAGTATCTTTTAGCTTCTCCCATTCACTTGAACCAAGTTTTATTTCGTCATCCGTTAAAAGGCAGCTATCAAAAGAAGCTATAAGTTCTTCTTTGTCCATGTCTATGCCAATAATAACAATTTCTTGACGTCTATCACCAAATTCAGGATGCCATTCTTTCATATAACCACTATCTTCGGAGACTTCAGGTGGCCACATCTCTTTCGGTGAAGCAGCCAGCCATTTACCACCAGGCTCTGCGCGACATGAACCTCCAGCTTGAGACCAAATGCCAGCCCAATCATTTCTTGAAGCTAGCCAAAAAAATCCCTTTGAGCGCAGAACTCCGGGCCACTCAGTTTTAGTTAGTTCATTAAATCTTTCCGGATGAAAAGGCTTTCGGGCTCGATACACAAAGCTTGAAATTCCATATTCTTCAGTTTCTGGGATATGTACTCCTGCGAGCTCTTTTGCCCATCCTGGGGCTCGTGATGCTTTTTCAAAATCGAAAAGCTTTGTATTCAGAACTTCTTCAAGGGGAACTTTTCCAAAACGGCTATGAATTACTTTAGCATCTGCATTTAATGCTTTGATGATACCTTCAACTTTCCCGAGTTGATAATCATCAACAAGATCGCACTTATTAAGAATTATGACATTTGCAAACTCGATCTGATCAGTAAGAAGATCTACGATCGTTCTATCATCTGCATCATTCACAGCAAGTTTGGCTTCAACTAAGTCTTCTTGAGATTCGTACAAAGTAAGAAAATTTGCAGCATCGACAACTGTTACCATGGTATCAAGAATTGAAACTTCAGATAAGTTCGCGCCCTCTCCCATGTCATAAACAAAGCTTGATGCCACTGGCATTGGCTCAGAGATTCCAGTTGATTCGATAAGAAGATAATCAAAGCGTCCTTCAGCAGCGAGCTTTGAAACTTCTTTCATTAAATCTTCGCGAAGAGTGCAGCAGATACACCCATTAGTCATTTCTACCAGCTTTTCTTCTGTGCGACTAAGTGATGCCGTGCCGCTTTTTACAAGCTCTGCATCAATATTAATTTCGCTCATATCATTAACGATCACAGCGACTTTTAGCCCTGCGCGGTTACTAAGAATATGGTTTAAAAGTGTGGTTTTTCCAGCTCCTAGGAAGCCTGATAAGACCGTTGTGGGGAGTTTTCTCATAACTAATTTCCTTAACGCAACTTAGTTGCATTATTACCTTGCTATGATATTATGTCAATATTTACGCTCTATTTTGTGATAAGATCCAGTTACACCAATTCCTAAGTGTCGGAAAATGCATCAATGGTCAAAAGAGACTTTCCCTTAATGCCCCAGAAGAGAAATACCAAACAAAAAGAACTTGTTTGGATGACTATTCAAAAAGCGAAAAAACCTCTTAGCGTACCAGAATTACTGGAAAGCTTATTGACTATAAAATCCACTGTGAACAAGACAACTGTTTACAGAATTCTCGAGCAGCTTGTTCAAGAGGGCAAGCTTTCCCAATTTACTAGCCCCGATAGAGTTACTCATTATGAATTACATTCAGGGCATTCAGGCCAGCATTCGCACTTTGTTTGTGAGAGTTGTGGAGATGTGACTTGCCTTCCAGAAACTAAGGAACGATCAAAAGTTGATGTCCCGAAAGGTTTTAAAGTTCATTTTGTTCAAAGCATCGTACTTGGAACTTGCAGAATGTGTGCATGAGACAATAAATCTCTCATTCTGTTAATACAAGCTAGGCGCATTAGACTTATGACATGATTCAGATACTCATCAAGCACAGAAAGGACTTCATCGCGGAGCACATTGAACCCAGACTAGAACCGCTCCTTCCAGCAGTATTCGAGTTTTTGCCTCGCACAAATACGATTTGGCAGAGTGTGCTCGATTCAGCAGTTTCTCTTTTATCATGCTGGTACTTCTCACGCACTTTCTTCAATGGATATCTACGCTGACAACTGCTGATTTAAAACGTTATCTTGACTTTGCTATCGCATTCATTTTCTCGATAATGATTCCCATCCCTGACCGCCAATTTTTTATAAGAGCCTTTTTAGCAGAATCTTTTTTGCCACATCTTATATGTTGAATGATTTCGTCATGCTGTTTAGCTGACTTCTGAACGCCATGGATATCTTCCATATAAAACCTTTCATACCTCTCTATTTTTTGCTTCTCTTCACTTAGAATCTCTTTGATTCTTGTATTCGTCGAATACTCAACTATTCCTTGATGAAAATCTCGATCAGCATGATGAGCTAAAATTGGCGTTTTGGCTTGTTTGCGAAATCGCTCATTCGATATTTTCAATCGTTCGTGATTTGCATGCAAAAGCTCAAAGGCATCATCAAGCGCTAATGCTTCCAAAGTCCAAACGATTGGGTAAATAGCGCTCACTTCTTCAATGCTCATTTGTGCCACCGAAAAGCCTACATTGGGAATTCGTTTTACGAGACCCTCAGTTACAAGAGCAATAAGAGCTTGTCGTACCGGCGTCCTACTTACGTGAAAGTTTTCAGCAATTTCACTTTCTTTAATTCTTTGACCAGGCCTTAGGTTGCCAGCAAGTATTTTATTTCTGAGCTTTGATTTCAGAGAATCATCTAATTGTCCGTGTTCGATCATTTAACCTCTGTATTTAGTCTGAGTTCAGCCAGAAACGCAGGGTCTCTTAGTTTGCGATGATTGAAAGATGGTAATTTTAATCGTTCAGCAGCCTGACGAATAACTGCCTTATAACTCCCTTTTAAATTATCATGATAACAGAACCCACTCACTGGTTCGCATAATGACTGCACTGCTAGTTCCAATCTCTCAATCGATTCAGGTTGATCATATCCTCCTGAAACAAGCCATTGATTAGGCAGTATTAAACCAACATTAAATGCAGCTTGATTGATGAGTAAAGATTCTGAGAGTGATGGTTCAAAGTGAATTCCTCCACAAAACACAATTGTCGGATCTGATGTGCAAGAGCGATGAATATTCGCCAGAGAATCAATAACTACTTTGTGAGCTTCAGGATTCGACCAACTTGACGGGGAAGATCCGATTTCTAAATCTATTACTGGTGGCTTTATAGTTAATAGCTCTTCAGCTGGACGCCCGACCATAGTCCCAGACCAATGGCTAGCTTCTGCAAGTGTTTTCCAATCAGCTAGATTACTTTGCTTACGAGAGACCTCAAGAGCGCGCAGTAGCGCTGATAACTTTCTTGACGAAGTAGGCCCGTATACTCCCGACTGTACATCAGCTGTAGAATGTGCACAGAATATATTCTCCGGAGCGTTTGTTCCTTGATGCCAGTTTACAACTGAAACAAGCTCAACCTCGGCAAAGTAATCATTGATTTCCGGCGCGATGTCCTTGTACTGATAACTAGCTACAGACGTTGTTTCTGCAAAAACCAGTTCGCTGCCTGAGTCCAATACGCGCGAGTAAACTGGTTTTCCTTCAATCGTTCTATCGGTGAGCGGCGTAGGCATATAGGTCTCCTTTGCCATCTTATAAAGATGCGGAGCTACTGGGTCGATCTCAGTGTTTGAGCAGAACAGGAATAAATATTGGTGCGGCTTCATATATAGAGTATACAATAATTATAAATTGTATACAATACTTCTCAAAAGATTATATCGAATACGAGGTTAACAATCGAATCCGGCAAGATTTCAGGCACTTAGCTTTTATAGTTGATTGAGCATCAGTTCTGCGCGAAACTTCTGATTCTAAAGGTTATCCCTCGAGGGGAAGTGAATGCACGGATTGAAAGAATGGACTAATGAAGGTTGGATTGGAATCTCACTTGGCATCAAGCGCGAAGAAATCGATATGTTAGTTTCCCTTCTTCAAGCGCTAAAAGATGAGCCAGACCAACACTTTCATTTTTCGAGTTCATATCAAGGCAATGCTGGCATTGGAGATATAGAAATTTATCTTCAAGTTGATGAACCTGATAACATGTCAGTCTTGGGGTTCGCGACCGCGCCCAATAAACCCGAGGCATAACAAATCCTCTAAGCACGAGTTTGGCCCGCATAGATTAGTAATAATTTTTGGTGTCTTATTGGGCCAAAACGGCCTAGGATAGTCGTTAACCGCTTTATGGGAATTGCAAGATGATTAATAAAACACAAACTTTCGCTTGGATTATTTTCGTATCATTCTTCTTGATGTTGCCCCAGCATGCTTGGTCCGTTGAACCTCCACCTGCAGTATCGCAAGCACTCGATGGAATGCATGGCTGGCTAAACGGCTTTGAATCAAAGTCACTTAGTGCTGTGAGGGAACAATTAGGGGAACCTACTAACCAAGGAACATGGGATGTCCAAGGAAAGAAAGAACCTTTCTTGGAATATCAGATCAAGTCCACCAAGCGGCAGCATACGCTCCTGTTATACTTTTTCAACGGAAAGGTAATTAAAAGCTCGATTCAAGTACTGTCGAATTGATTTTAGGCCTGTTACTCGCGCACAGCGATCAAGATCAGTTCTCGTCATTTCAAACCCTTCGGCTCACTCAGGATAAACTCCACCTAGTGAAGTCGAGAAAGCGTCCGATCGAGATGACGGTCAAAAAACCCGTATCTTAATGGCCCGCAGGCGGCGCCGCCCCAGCTTATAACTATCTGATTTTATTCGCTTATTTTCATTGGCGTTTCGTGCTCAGAAGCAAAAAAGCCGCCAGCGCAGATTGGAGACAATAGTAATCAGAAGGTTTTGAGTCATGAAATACATCGTACATTCGCTCGTGTTATTAGCTGCCCTTGGTCCTAGAGTTGCCTTTGCTGACACCGAGGTCACACTATACTCTAGCGGAACGGCGACAGTCCGAGGGGAATTCACTCAGGCAAGCGGAGTACATCCAACTTCGGTTGAATCTCGCTGCATTGAGCATCGCGGAAATGCAGAAGCACTACTCTCCGGAGGCATACTTGAAGAGCTAGCTGCTCGATGCAAAAAGATGGGAGGAACGGGCAAAGATTATCAACTGACCAGAAAAATTGGACGATGCCATCCGGGAAGTGATCGATACTACGGAAACACTATCCAAAACTACACCGCAAAATGTGTCATCCCAACGAAGAACCAATCTATAGGTGCCGGATCGGGTCAGCCGAGTTCACAAACTCACTTTGTCATCTTTCTAAACAACAATGAGGAAGGAATATTTGGACGTGGGGCAGCTACAATTTCTAATGGAATGGTTCTGACTGCACTGGACGAGGCGATCTCTAGAGCAGAACGCGATTTCATGGATGTAATGGATGGTTATATCTCCGACGTATACGGTTCCAATTGTTATGGTTTCCCGATTGCGGGAGGTAGCGGGTCGATCGTCCACTTCGAACGAGCAACGGCAGACACTGCATACGCAGAAGTTTATTTCCCAGTCGGAGTTGTCTGCCAAAACAACGGCAGCTCAGGTGGATTACAAATCGACTAAAAATATTATTTAGTTAAATCCTTCAAGATTTTAGAGTTATCAGGCAAGCAGAGATTGGCTAATACTGCTATTTATTCACTGCTTCGCGGCCAATGTGATTCATTGCCTGGAACGTAAAGCGAATTGCATCGAGCTTTTGCTTGAGCGAACGGAGCATTTCCATACTGATATTTTTACCGCGACGACCAAAACCAAGAACCAAGCCATCAACGCCAACCACTAACGCAGCCTGCGCTAAAACCTCAACTTGCAAACTACGCTTCGCAATTCCACGAACATCTACAATCAAGGGATATGGGGTTTGTTCACGAATAGATAATAACGAGGAAAGATCAAGCTCGGCCAAAGATTCAGCAAATGGATAATAGGACCCCTTATCCCCAATCACAATCTTGGCTTGACCAGCACGTTCCACAATTTCAACTGCCTTTAAAAACTCGCTCACACTGTGACGTGGGTTACGGTAAATAATCACCGTTTTATCAGTCTCCCCCACAGCCCTAAGCAGTCCCTCATCTCCGAAATTACGTGGCGTAATTTCTAAGACATCGCAAAACTCTTGCATTAACTTCAAATAACGCGTCTCTAAAACTTCTGAGACTAAATAGAGTCCGCGCTGGTGTGCGGCAGCACTCATTAAACGTAAACCCGTAGAACCCAACGAAGTCTCCGTATTGGCATCCGGACCAAAAACGGTTGCACGCACAAATGAAATCTTAAGGTCCCGGGCACCCGAAACAAGCTCTTCTAAGTCGGCAGTCGAATCAAGCGAAGGAATTAAAGTTAAGTCCGCAGCACAAAAACGAGAATAGACGCTACACTGGCTGGAACGAATAACGCGAGGGCGTTGAGAGGATTTGTCTGAGTCCTTGAAATGCCTGATTTTATGAGCTGGATCTGTTGAGTTTGCGCCAGCGTGAGCTTGAGCAACATTGCGAAATAACGATTTATTATTTACTAGTTTGCGCATAAAACATTTTAAGAAATACACGAATTATCACAAATATCTAATGATTTCAAGGAGTATGTACCTGAGCAAAGTACTAGATTTTTTATTTATTTAGTGTATATTGCTGCGCACTTAGATACGGTCAGGTAATAACAGGATTTCATGAAGTTTATGAAAAATTTCCAAAAAATACTAACCAGCTTAGTCGCAATTATCTTATGTCCAACGCTTACTTTAGCTTGGAACACATGTGGGTACTCAAAGCTTAAAGTAAATTATTGCTACTACATGAGCGCACCAGAACTCACGATTCTGAATGCGATGATTGCTGACTTTAACTCTAAAGTCCTAAGCAGTGGCCAAATTGTAAAAAACGCCAACATCTCAGCAGCACCCCTGCCCGATAATGGTGCGTCCAATATCGCCGTCGTTTCAGACGCCGAAATCCCAGCTGGCTACGGAATCACAAGCTGGTCGCAAATGCCTCCACGCACAGTAAGCTACCATACCCGCTGGTTTAACTCTTCGCTCTGCACCGAAATCGTCGAAGATGATGCGTTGATCAATAAAGCCGTGCGTAACGATTCACTCTATGAAAGCAAATTTAAATCCGCCTTAGAGAAAGAATTCCTCTGGGGAGCTGGAGTAGATAACGATACGCGCTTTATCGGTGTGATGAATAAATATCCTTGCGCCCGACGCTTTCAGTCTGAGTTAGATTACGCGACAATGGATGACCTCTATGGCCTTCGAACAGCGCTTTATGCTGCAAACGGATTCGGTGCAAATTGGCAGGTCAGAAACTACGCCGACATGGTCGTCTATGGACTGGCTCACCCAACTCCAGGTTCAGCACTCAGTGAACAATACTACCGCGACACCACGCTCAATGCGACAAGTCTAACAATTGGCAAAACCTATAGCGTAAAAGACATACATTTTGAAAATCGCGGCAATCAGCAAGCACAAGGCGTCACTGTCACACTGCGTTTTTCAACTGATACAGACATTACAGCTAACGATTATCTAGTGCACACAGTCTATTCTAGTTCGCAGTTCCCAGGTCACGCTTATGCCTATCGCAGTAGCCAAGCCTTTTCACTACCAGACATGCCTGAGGGAACGTATTACGTCGGATTACTTGTGCAATCCTCTGGACAAGAATATTCGAATCATAATAACCAAGCACTCTTGCACGCCGATGCAACGTGTGGGGCCTTTTTACAAGTTCAAGTTAAGAAAGATAATGTTGGCGGCAATCAATGTGACGGACCAAATCCTGACCCAAAACTCTGTTACGGCTGTAACATTGTAGATGTCTCTGCCTTGCAATTTGCAACAGATGGGGCCGGCACAAGAATGAATGAGGCTGCACATCAAGCTTCAAAGGCAATTTATGCAGCTGCTAAGGCGAGGAAAATAAAAGGCAGCAAGCTTAAAAAGTATCAGAAGATCCGTGATAGTGAATTGGCTGCAGCAAGTGTTAACTACACTGATTTCTGGCAAACAACATATTTAGGACTGCCGCAAACGTTCTTAACTGGTTGTTCATCAAATGCTGCAACCTGTACGTTTGAATCAAAAACAGCAACAATTGACCACATGCGAAACCTGCTTGCAGCGCAACATGCAAGAGTGTTGAGAGGTGTTTCAGCTGTAAAGAAAGTTTACGGAAAAAAGCTTCCAGCCAAAGTAAAGAAGAGCTTGGCAAAATATACTGCTAAGGCAAACTCTGCGCTGACAGATGGCATCAATGCCCTAGGTGGATTACCTAACGGTAATTTTAGTTGCCGCTAGGAATAATAATATCATTGCCCAATATCGTAATTTCCTTAGGTCACAGAGTAACTTTGGGCGAAACTTTTTTAGAGTAATAAATCGCACGCGAACGGTTAAAAATCGATCGGGGTGTAGAAACACCTCGGCGCACCAGTAGAGGCAATAATTGTACGAGCTGTTCCAGGAATTGTGTACGTAATCATTCCTGGAGTATTGGCTACATAATCGCAGTTTACTCCCAACTCATCGCCACCCTCGTCTTCTGTTGATTCCATGCGGACAACAAAGTTGTATGCGGCATCTCCAGGTGTCATCAAACCATCAGAATACGGTCCAGTGGACACCATAAAATAAGGGAAAAACGTGGGTCGACTTAAATTCAAATCTGGCATCAATGCTTCGCACGCCATCTCATTTTCGCCACTACATGACGCATAAATTTGCCGATCGATATAGTAAGTCTCTTGAGCACTTAGCATATTTCTCAGGTTTGCGTTCATAATGGCAACACCAACCCGCTTCTTCTGCTCGTTATAAACTTGCATTGCCATTGTCGCAAGAATACCTAAGCATACCATACACATCAGTAACTCAATCAGACTGAAGGCTTTATGATTTTTTATGCAAATGTACGCGCTTGAAGACAAACAGCTCTTAACCACTAAATTTTGTTATCATAGCACAAGTTTATTTAGCTAATTGTTAGTATTTGGTTAAAACTTTAACACAATTACTAAATCTAGTTGAAACAGTATTTTTAAGAAGAAATTAATTTACTACGCCAAACTGTTTGCCAACTTTCCTAAAGGCCTCAACTGCGCGTGTCAGTTGCTCAGGGGTGTGTGCGGCTGACATTTGGGTGCGAATGCGTGCCTTGCCCTTAGGCACAACGGGATAAGAAAAACCAATTACATAAATGCCTTCTTTGAGAAGTTCTCGTGCCATGTTTGTCGCTAAGACTGCATCACCGAGCATGACCGGCGCAATCGGATGAAATCCGGGGATGATCGTAAATCCAGCATTAGTCATTTCAGTTCTAAAAAATTTCGTATTCTCTTGAAGCTTGGTGCGAAGCTCTGAAGTGTTGGTCAGTAAGTCAATCACAGCAATACTTGCGGCAACGAGAGCCGGCGGCAAACTATTACTGAAAAGATACGGCCGGGAGCGCTGGCGTAACATCTCAATTAGTTCTTTACGCCCAGTTGTAAAGCCACCGATTGAACCGCCTAGCGCTTTACCGAGAGTTGAAGTTGTTAAATCAATGCGTCCGAGCACGCCACAGTGCTCTTGAGCGCCGCGTCCATTTGGGCCAAAAAATCCCGTGGCATGGCATTCATCAACCATTACAAGTGCATTATATTTTTCTGCTAAATCGCAAATCTCTTTCAGCGGAGCGACATCTCCATCCATGGAAAAAACCCCATCTGTTGAAATCAAACGCAGGCGCTTGGATTGTGTTGCTTGGAGGCAGCGTTCGAGGTCATTTAAATCGGCATGCTTATAGCGCTGACGTTCTGCCTTACAGAGGCGGATTCCATCGATAATCGAGGCGTGATTTAGTTCATCGCTAATCACGGCATCCTCTTCGCCGAGTAACGGTTCAAATACGCCGCCGTTTGCGTCAAAGCAGGCAGCATAGAGAATCGTATCATCGGCATTGTGAAATTTCGCGATTTTTTGTTCTAGTTCTTTATGAATTGTCTGTGTGCCGCAAATAAATCGCACCGAAGCCATGCCTAAGCCCCAGCGTTCTAGACCCGCTTGGGCGGCTTTAATCAAACTCTGATTATCGGCAAGTCCGAGATAATTATTGGCACAAAAATTTAAGACTTCCTTGCCATTGACTTTGATTGTCGGGCTCTGCGGGGTTTCAATCACCCGTTCTTCTTTGTAAAAACCAGCTTGTTTGATTTCTTCGAGGATCTTTCCAAAATGTTCTTTAGTATTTTCGCTATACATACAGCAAGCTCCATGTTGTTGAGATTGTCGATTTTGAGGAAAAGACGAGGCGCGGGAATTTTTTGATCCGCCGACTTTATTTAAAATAAACGAGGCGGTCAAAAAATTTCCCGCAACGAAGTATTTTTCCAAAATCGGCAATCTCATTTCTTTGGGTACAAAACAACCTTCTGCTCCTTCCCATCACGAAATCGTGAAAGCCCGGCAGAGAAGTTTTTTAGTTCAAATTCCCCGGTAATCAGTGGCTCAACTTGCAGACCATCTTCAAGTAGTCCAATCATTTGTTTCCAGGTATCAAACATTTCACGTCCAATAATGCCGTGCACAGTTAAGCCCTTCCAGAGGACATTTTTCGAGTAGCCTTGGATTGTCACGTCTTCTTCCTTGGGAATACCTAGTAGTGAAACGGTGCCGCCAGCGCGAACAAATTCAAATGCAGCGCTGATTCCGCCCGAGGCGCCAGACATTTCGTAAGCGATGTCCACACCTTCTGGAATATATTTTTGTTTCAAAATGCCAAGTGATGCTTCATGAGTGTTGATTAAAGTTACTTTATCGACTGCACCTCTTTTGGCAGCCCAGTTTTCTGCGCGGCTTAAGGCCTGAGAAGAGATATCAATAATGAAAACATGTGCGGCTCCAAGAAACACAGCAATCTCGCTTGCCATTGCACCAATTGGTCCGTATCCGACAATGGCGACAGTGCGCCCTTTGATTGGTGCTTTGGAGGAAGTATGTACGGCATTGCCTAAGGCGTCCATAATTGAGGCAACTTTAATCGGGATGCTTTTGGGTAATTTCACGACGTTCCAGGCAGGAACAACTACGTATTCGGCGAATGCCCCATCGCAATGAATCCCGTTTACTTTTGTGTGCACACAAGCGTGATATTTTCCGTCGGCGCAGGCGGGACAAGTTTTGCAAACTTGGTGCATTTCAGCTGAGACGTAGTCTCCTTTGGAAAAGCCGGTAACGCCTGGGCCGGTTTTATCAATTACTCCGCAAAATTCATGTCCGAGCACTAGCGGTGGCTTGACCATATTCATCACGCTTTGGTCGCCGCGTGTAATATGGACATCTGTTCCGCAAATTCCAGCTCCAAGCACTCGCACACGAATTTCATCAGTGCCTGGTTCAGGTACAGCTTGGTTGTCGCGGTATTCAAATTGGCCTGGTCCAGTAATAACGATTGCTTCCATGCTACCTCTCAAAAAAATCAACAATATTACGCATCAAAAACTTGTTCAAACTTGATTGTAGTCCTGCTTGGCTTAAACCTAGAACCGACTAGATAAGCCTTGCGCGATACTTGCCATACATAAATGTCTTTACGCTCATTTCCGGCGTAGTCAAATTTATGCGCGCCGAATTTGTTAACTAGGTGAGATGCTTTATTTTTTCCGACCAAATTAATTTTACCGTCACTGGCCATGACATCAGAAAAAATTCCAAAATATTTAGCGCAGGCCTGCGCGATACTTTTGTCAGTTCCAGAGACAAGTATCAGAGTTCGATTTTTTGCTTTTTCTTGCTTGAGAAAGCGATAAAATGATTCATGTATTGGAAAATCTGCGACATTATAGCTAACTCTTTGAGCTAAATGCTGTTTTACTTTTGCCATGCCTGAAGTTGCCCAAATGACTAAAATTGGGAAAAGCAATAGCGGGTTACGTATCACGGAACGTGTAAAAAGCTTATAGGCAGAATCAACACGAAGTAATGTACCATCCAAGTCTACGCAGAGTGGGCAATCAAGATCGCTAATATTTGTAGTATTGGCTGGAGTTTGCATCTGATTAGTGTAATCTGTAATCTAGTCACATTCAAGCTTGGATATCTATCGTAGATGTTTTCACGATGACATCTACATCATACACAAACTTTATATTGAATATCGATAAGGACGAGAACTCATGTCAGAGCAAGAATTCAAGGAACGTGGTTACATTAACCCTCAGGTCCTAGTTTCGACTGCCTGGGTTGAAGCTCATTTGAATGATACCAATGTGCGAATTATTGAGTCGAATGAAGACCAATTACTTTACCCATCGGGACATCTCCCGGGCGCGGTTGAAATCGACTGGACAAGAGATTTGAATGACCAGCTCCGTCGAGATTATCTCGACCGGAAAGGCTTTATTGCCTTAGTTGAGCGTGCAGGCATTAGTAAAGATACTAAGGTCGTTTTTTACGGCGATAAAAATAATTGGTGGGCGTGCTACGCATTTTGGATTTTTCAACTTTTTGGTCACACGAATGCCTGTATCATGGATGGTGGCCGGCTAAAATGGCAGAAAGAAAATCGAACTTTAACTCGTGAGACCGTCAAGTATGCGCCTTCAAAATATGAAGCTGCTGAGCGGGACGATCTAACGAACCGTGCTTTCCGCGATGATGTTTTAAAGCACATTCAATCCAAGCTTAAGCTTGTCGATGTGCGCAGCCCTGAGGAATATCGTGGAGAGCGTCTACACATGCCAGATTACCCTAATGAAGGGGCTTTACGTGGAGGACACATTCCTGGAGCGAAAAATATTCCCTGGGCGCGGGCGATTAATCCCACAGATGGGACATTTAAAACTGCTCCTGAGTTAAATCAAATTTACCAAGCGGAACAAAATTTAAGCCGCGAGGACAAGATTATCGCCTATTGCCGTATTGGTGAACGCAGTAGTCACAGCTGGTTTGTTTTAAAGTACCTACTTGGTTACCAACATGTCAGAAATTACGACGGCAGTTGGACCGAGTGGGGCAATTTAGTAGGCGTTCCAATTGAGAGAGAAATTACCGAGAGTAAGTAATTTAGATGGATTTCTTAGACTACCCGGAAAAACTTAAAAACTTCTTGCTGCAGATTCAAGACGTCGATGACCGCGAAGAACGCGCTGCCTTATTGATTGAAATTGCCGATCGTTTCAAGCCTGTGCCAGCTGAGATTGCAACACGTCCCTACCCTGCCAATCACCGCGTTCCGGCCTGTGAGTCAGATGCTTATATTTGGGCAACTCAACTTGCAGATGGCGGTTATAAATTTCATTTTGCAGTTGAAAACCCACAAGGTATATCTGCTAAGGCGGTAGCAGTTTTAATTGATGAAACCCTTTCCGGATGCACTGCTGAGGAAATTGCAAAAGTCAGCGAAGATATGATTTTTACAGTTTTCGGCAAAAACATTTCGATGGGCAAGGGCCAAGGTTTGATGGGGATGATCACTCTCACCAAACGCCTGGCTAGCCAAAGTCGGGAGAATTATTAAATGGGCAAAAAAATTAGTCTAATCATTCCAGTATATAATGAAGCCGACCACTTGGAACGATTCCTCAACACAATCGATACTCTGGAATTGCCTGCACTAAAAGAATTAGTTTTTGTGAACGATTGTTCAAAGGATAATTCCGGTAAAATACTTGATGATTTTAAATTTAAATCCTCGGCACTGATTATTCATCAGGAGAAAAACCAAGGTAAAGGGGCTGCGCTGAGACGCGGAATCGAATCCGCAACGGGAGAAATCATTGGCATCCAAGATGCTGATTTCGAATATGACCCGAGTGACATTCCTGGTCTGATTACTCCACTTTTACAAGAAAAAGCAGATATCGTTTATGGTTCACGCTTTAAGCACGGCGCGCAGGTGCATCGCACAATACATTATCTGATTAACCGCATGCTTACGCTGTTTAGCAATTTTGCCAGTGGCTTGTATGTTACTGACATGGAAACTTGCTATAAGTTTTTTCGCGCCGATGTAATCAAGAACATTAAACTTGAATCCAATCGCTTTGGCTTTGAACCTGAGATCACGGCTAAAATTGCACGTTTAAAAGTCCGTGTGCTCGAATTCCCGATTTCCTATTTCCCTAGAAATTACTTGGAAGGTAAAAAAATTACCTGGAAAGATGGTTTTGCGGCACTTCGTCATATTTTTTACTTTAATTTTTGCATCAACTCAAAAGAGTGCTTCACCGAGAATTTACCCCAACATTATATTCCAAAAGGCCAGCATTGGTTATGATTAAAAATAAATTATTTTTACTTTTATCGATACTGTTCTGCACTATAAGTTGTTCAACTGTTTTTGAGTCTGAAGCCTCGTCTGCCGTTAAATTAACGATCATGAATGTTACTAACGAATATATTCGTGCAATCGCTGCAGGTAACGAAAATGCAGTGGAAAGCTTAGTACTTTGGGCCGAATATGCTGATCAAGCAGAAAGTAATTTCACTAAAGCCTTAGCACTAGAAGAGGTTCGGTCGTTAAGCACAAAATTTCAAACCCCTGAGGGGCATCCACTCATTGGCCTGGAAGTGCTGGATCTTTCCTCACGTGGCAATCATGCCTCAATCAGCTTGCGTAACCCTGCCCTGCCTTCGATGGAACAAATTAAAATTCACCTACTCTGGACAGGGAGTGCTTGGAATATTAGCCATGACAACCTCTTTGGCAAAGATAGAATTATTGAAAAACTGATCCAACAAAGTTAAATCTTTTCGTGAGCCCAACTAATTCAAAAAATTTTGACTCCTTGCGGTCATTGCTTGCGGAATTACAAGTGCGCAAGCAAATAATCGAAATCAATGCGCCAGTTGATCCAAATTTAGAACTAGCTGAAATCCACCGACGCGTAGTTGCGGCTGGCGGTCCAGCATTACTTTTCAAGAATGTAGTGGGTAGCCCCTTCTCACTAGTAACCAATTTATTTGGCACAACTGAACGAGTGAATCTTGCCTTTGGTAATGAACTAAAAGACACGATTGCCAAGTTAGCAGCGTTTCCACACAGCATGTTACCACCTGCCTTAAGTAAGGTTTGGGCTGAGCGTAATACGCTCAGTAAGTTATTTAAGGTTGGAACAAGCGTTACAAGCGAGAGTCCAGCGACAGAAGTGATTGAAACACCAGCAAATCTCGCGGCATTACCTTTTACGAAAAGTTGGCCCGCGGATGGCGGTTTTTTCCTGACGCTACCTTTGGTCTACACAGAAGATCCTGAGACCAAAATTTCAAATCTGGGCATGTATCGCATGCAGCGTTTTGATGCAGCATCAACTGGCATGCATTTCCAAATCGGGAAAGGTGGTGGATACCATTTATTTCGTGCAAAAGAATTAGGAAAAAAATTAGCATGTAACGTCTTTCTTGGGGGACCGCCCGCGCTCATACTCTCAGCAATCGCACCACTACCAGAGAACGTCCCTGAGTTACTTTTGGCGTCCTTGGTTCAAGGTAAAAAGTTAAAAATCTCCCGTAACAGTGATACTTTACTTTTCCCAGCTACTGCAGAATGTGTTTTATGCGGAAGCATCGATCCTAGAGAGAGTAAGCCTGAGGGTCCTTTTGGCGATCATTATGGATACTATTCCCTAGAGCACGACTTTCCGGTTTTCCGCGTGGACAAAGTGCTTCGCAGAAGGGATGCGATTTTTCCTGCAACGGTTGTGGGTAAGCCACGGCAGGAAGATTTTTATATAGGTAACTATTTACAAGAAGCCCTTTCGCCACTTTTTCCCTTAGTCATGCCTGGAGTAAAATCACTGTGGAGTTTTGGTGAGACTGGATTCCATTCATTATCTGCGGCGCAAGTTCGTGAACGCTATCGTAAGGAAGCATTAAGCTCGGCGTTTAGAATTCTGGGGGAGGGGCAACTAAGTCTTACTAAGTTTTTACTGCTCACAGATCAAACCGTAAATTTAAGATCAATTCGAGCGGTGCTAGAGGTCATACTTGAGCGTTACGATCCTGCAGTCGATTTACATGTCTTTCAACACACCTCGATGGATACCCTAGATTATACTGGACGA
This sequence comes from bacterium, assembly GCA_016786595.1. NCBI lineage: Bacteria > bacterium. The sequence continues at coordinate 72,528 of JAEUWB010000060.1, forward strand.
AAGCTGAACGAGGGCAGTAAGGGGGTGCTGATTGGTGTTGGTAATCCAATTCGTACTTTACCACGAGTGGTAAAAAGTAGCCCCCCCAATTACTTGCGTGAAGCTACAATGTTTTGTGCGGGTTGTATTGTAGTTAGTGGGGAGTCATTTACAGCTAAGCGAAACTTACCTGAGAAAATTGCCGCTGAACCTTATTTTACTGAGTGGCCACTTGTCGTTCTCGTTGATGACGTAGCGCGCACGGTACAAAGCGATCAGGATTTTCTTTGGACGGTATTCACACGGTTTGACCCTGGACATGATCTATTTTTACAAAACCAGCATGCAGAAAGGTTCCATGTCGGAGGAAATTGCCCCTTGGTAATTGATGCCAGAATGAAACCGAGCTATCCAGCTGAGCTAGTAGTAGATGATCAGACGGATAGTCTTGTAACAAAACGCTGGGGTGAATATTTTAAATAAGCTAGAAGATTAACAATGCTCGTAATCAGTGATTTTATTAGCCAAGTTTTGAGATACCGGGAGTATCTCTATCAATCTGTTTTACGCGACCTGCGCAGACGCTATAAGCGCTCGATCCTTGGGTATTTTTGGTCAATCGCCCACCCCTTGATGATGATGATTGTTTTAGCAACTGTGTTTTCGCATATCATGCGAATCGAAATTAAAGATTATGCGATCTTTTTATTTGCGGGGCTTTTACCTTGGAATTTTTTTAGTAGCACCGCGATGATGTCCTTACACAGTATTCGCTCAAATGCGCGACTCTTTAGTCATGTGCCGATCCCTAAATATATTTTTGTACTTTCAATTGCTGCATCAAACTTTGTTAATTACTTACTGGCCTTAATTCCCTTGCTGCTGATGATTCTTGTGGCGGGGCGCACGGTCCCAGCAACAATTGTTTTATTACCGCTAGTCTTAATCCCCTTCATTCTAGCCGTATTGGGAATCTCGATGCTACTGGCCGCAAGTAATGTGTTTTTTGAAGACACACATCATTTAGCAGAAGTCGGGATGAGTGTGCTTTATTTCTTAAGCCCAGTACTCTACCACCGCGGACTATTGCCGCAGTCACTTGTAAAATATTTAGTTTACAATCCATTTTTTACTCAGATTGAGTTTATCCGAGCTGTTGTCTACGACGGGGTTTTTCCTGACTTTTCAGTCTTTTTATGCAATCTCCTGGCTTCGATCTTAATTTTTGTGATCGCTTTGGTCATCTTTCGTAAAGTAGAAGATAAATTTTTGTATTTTATTTAGCTATGCAACAAGATTTAGAAAATAGTGCTCCAATCACACTGACTGCCGTAACTGTTGCATACCGCTCCTATCAGAAGCGTCCAACTTCGCTTAAAGAAACAATTCTAAAACTCCTAACTCAAGGCAAGGTAAAGTACTACTCCACATTAGATGCACTGTCGGGTCTGACACTCAGTGTTAAAAAGGGATCTGTGCTTGGAATCATTGGTAGTAATGGCAGTGGAAAGAGCACTTTACTCAAAGTGCTTGCGCAAGTACTGAAACCCACTTCAGGTAAAGTTACAATCCAGGGGACTGTAGCTTCTCTGATTGATCTCGGTGTTGGATTTGATCATGAACTGAATGCCATTGAAAATATTTACCTAAATGGGTCACTTTATGGCCGCACGCGAGCGCAAATTGAGGCGCGCGTTCCAGGAATTATCGAATTCTCAGAGCTTCAGGATTTTAGCGAAACTCCAATTAAGTACTTCTCCTCGGGCATGGTCGCTAGACTTGGATTTGCCTGTGCGATTGATGTTAACCCCGATATCCTCTTAGTCGATGAAGTGCTCTCAGTTGGCGATGAACGTTTTCAACAAAAATGCCATGATCGCATTCAGCAATTTCTTAAAACAGATCGCACCGTGATCATGGTCAGTCATGACATGAAGGTAATTGAAGAGATGTGTGACGAGGTTGCAGTTTTATCACGTGGACAATTAATTTATTTAGGTGCCGCGGCAGAGGCCATCGCTTGTTATCGTGATGAGCACTATCAAACCCGCCTTGGCGCCCATTTTGATAATCCGCAGGTCATCGTGTAAGCTCATTGAGCTCTACTACTATGGGTCTATTTAAATTTCTTAAACATTTGCAAATAAGGTCACGAGGTTTTCGTAGTAATTTAAAACTGCTTGGCCTTGGCGAATTTGTTCGATATTATTGGTCCCGCTTCAAGGGCTTGTTTGCGCCTGAGCCAAAGCCCGAAACCTTCGACTACTGGATCAAACATCAGTTGCCAGGGTGGCCCCAAATCCAGGCACAGACTCATCACGATAATTTGATTTGGGGCAAGCAGCCATTAAGTATTTGTTATGCGGTGATCGATCGAACTAACTCGATTTCCGCGATCAGGCGCTCCCTACTAAATCTGGATCGTCAGTCTGCAACCTGGGCAGAGCTGATGATTGTCACTACAGATACTGTAGTCGAGCAGAAATGTGCTCAACTACTATTAAAATTATTTCCGCAGAAGCTTACGCGAGTAAGCCGCGTAGCTGATCTTACCTTAGCTAAGTCTAGCGTGCTTAATAGCGTCAGCACAGATTACATAACGTTTATTTCTGCAGGTGATTTACTGTGTCAGAGCTACACTTTTGCAATTAAAATGCATCGCGCCGAGCATGGAGATTTCACTGTCGCCTATGTTGATGAGTGTTACTATGCGCCTTCTGAGAACGCCTATCACAACCTCATACTTAAGCCCGGGTGGTCTCCTGAGATGCTTCTCAGTTATAACTATCTCGGAAAAGGTGTGTGTCTAAATGTAGCCGCCTTGAAAGAACGTGGTGGTTTTAATGCTAAAACCGCGCCCGCAGAAGAGTTTGATTATTTTCTCCACTTAGTCGATAGCGCGGCAAAAATTATAAAAATTAGTAAACCACTTTATTTCAGGTCCGCCAAAAGGTTTATCCGCAATGCGCTAGATTTAGAGTCAGCCGAGAGTGAGAAAGAATCTCAGTGCTTGACCCAATATCTGAGCCGACTGGGGTTTAGAGAGATTTCAATCAAAAAAAATCCGCAGCACGCTAAGCAAGTGTCTTGGAAACTTGAAACTGAGCCTTGTGTCAGTATTATTATTCCGAGCTTAAATAATTTCGAGATGCTCAAGCGCTGCATTGAAGGACTGATTAATGACACTAATTACCTCAATAAAGAGATCATCATTGTTGATAATCTGAGCACCGAGGAAAGTGTGCTGGAGTATTACAAGTCCCTCAAGCAAGCCGGATTTGCTAAAATTATTACATTTAATGAAGAATTTAATTATTCAAAGGCGTGTAACTTAGGTGCAGAGCACGCCGAGGGCGAATATTTACTCTTTCTTAATAATGACACTGAAGTGATCAGTAAAGATTGGCTTACAGAGTTAATCCGCATGGCAAGCCTCCCGGGCATTGGCATGGTTGGAGCTAAATTATTATACCCTTGGGGGGAAGTTCAGCATGCTGGTGTAGCTTTAGGGTTACATACCGTTGGACATATTTATCTGTATAGCAAAGCTAATCATTTTGACATCTTCGGTTCACCTAATATCTATCGAAATTTGCTAGCAGTTACTGGCGCTTGCCAATTAATTAGTCGTAAGACCTTTGAACAAGTTGGACGATTTGATGAGCAATATAAAATCTTCTTTAGCGATATCGCTTTGGGACTACGCGTCAGGGAAATCGGCTTACGTGTAGTATATACTCCCTATGCAGAACTTTATCACCACGAAGGTGCAACTCGGGATGGGTCTTTTCCACTGCAAGATCTGACAAAATTTATAGCTTTACTTAAGGAATTAGCTCTAACTCAAGACCCCTATTGGCATGAGTGCTTAAGCTCACTGCATCACGTTCCGCGGTTACGAGCGCCACACGAAGGATCACCAGCAGATTCCATTTTATTACTCGATCGAGTTTACTATCAGTGCCCAAAGGTGCCTCTACGTGATATTTTTGACGAGTCTGAGATCATAGCAGCATACGCGGACTTAGATCGATCTAAACTCTTTCCTGCTAACCACACGATTTCGGAAATCGAGGCATCTGAGTGCGCAGCTGCTGCTTTTGTCATTAATCTGCTCCGTACAAACCACGATCTACGTAAGCGTTTCCCTCGAGCACTTTCTGCTGGAATAACCGGAGAATTTTATGAGTGGCTTAAAACAGATGGTGCTATTCAGTATCAGTTAACTCAAGGTGCCCTTGAGCAAATCAAAGCAGCTTTTGCCGCAAAGCTCTCAAGAAATATTCGACACTTTGTTGAGACGCGCACTGATTTAAGATCGCATATCCCCTGCGCTTTATTCAAAACTGAGCAGCTGCGCCTCTTACACTGGCTACTTACGGATTTCATACCTCAGTATCATCTAACAATTGAAGAAATCTGGTGGTTTTTAATTGAGGCGCAGGAAAATCCTCAGCAAGAGTTGATTAATAGTTACTTACTTAACCCGCAGTGGCAGCGTTCATTTCCAGATGCTTTGACTATTTTCGGTTGGGCTGAGTTTGCAAGCTGGGTAATTGAACAGTTTAATCTGGAAAATATTGGAATTAGCATCGAAGAATATCCAACATTTTATTCTCCAGAGGAACAGTTACGTATTGCCTATAACTGCCGCCCACGTTGGCGCCTGAGATTTCCCAATGCTTTTCAAGTACCAAGCGAGAGACTGAAGCTAGTTAAGTGGCTCCGCACTGACACGGGTTGGGAATCTAATGTTAAAGATAAAATCGCATTTAACAAACTAATTGGCGAGCTTGACCTAACAAGCAATCCGCAAGACGGGCTTAATGTTTTAGCGCATTTAACCTACCCTTCAGGATTACAAGTTGCAGCCCATGCACTCTGTAATTCCTTACGCTTAGTTAATATTCCATTAGCCTTAAGAAATTTCCCTGCAGGGAAAGATAAACCTGATTTTTCTGTTGAGCAGTACTATTTGTCACAAGAAGTTTACGACACAACCTTGCTACATATTCAGGCCCCTGCACTAGGCAATATTTATTTCAAAGCAAATACCTGCACACGAAGCGTTAGCACTTACAAAATTGCTTATTGGTTTTGGGAATTAGCCGAAATCCCTGTATCCTGGGCGAAAGTGTCTTCAGCAGTTGATGAGATTTGGTCGCCAACTAGTTTTGTCACGGAAGCTTTGAAACGTATGGGAACAGTGCCAATTTATACCCAACTTCCTGGTGTTGAATTGCCCAGATTTAAATCGTTACCCAGAAGTTATTTCGGTCTCCCCGAAGACCGTTTTATTTTTATGTTCATGTTCGACATGAATAGCTTTATGGAGCGTAAGAATCCATTAGCACTCATTCGAGCATTTAAAAAAGCTTTTCGCAGTGACGACCGCGCTTCGCTTGTTATTAAAGTCTCACGCGGGGAAAATGATCCGAAATCATTTCACAAACTTATTGCTGCAGCAAAATCCTGTAACGCAATTGTGATAAACAAAACGCTACTGCGTGAAGAAACTTATGCGCTGCAAGAAAACTGCGATTGCTATGTTTCTTTACACCGCTCTGAGGGTTTTGGTTTAACCCTGGCGGAAACAATGCTCATGGGCAAACCAACCATTGCAACGAACTATTCTGGTAACGTTGATTTTATGAATCAACACGTCAGTAAACTCGTGGATTTTAAATTGACTGAGCTTAAAAAAGACTATTTACCATATGAAAAGGGCATGCATTGGGCAGACCCTGATATCGATCAAGCAGCTGAGTATCTGCGCTGGGTTTACGCACATCAGGACCAAGCAAAACTACTTGGTCTAGCTGCTAAGTCCCATGTTGAGAAGGTATTAAGCTTGGAAGCATCTGGTAAGCGTATGCAAGAACGCTTAGCAGAAATTAAGTTACTAAAAGCCAATAGAGGCCCAAATGTAGAAATCACTGAGCGGATCAGGCCGAATGTCGCAGTTAGGCTTTAAATTAAATTTTCAGCTAACTTGTGCCCTGGCCTGCTGTGCGAGCTTTATTTATATTCTAGTAACGACTGTCTCGGGCATTTTAAGTCTTTATTCGCCAATCCAACATGACGATCAAATCCATTTTATTCTGGATTTAAATAAATATTTAGCCGGGACCTACAGCTGGAGAGATTTGCTAAGTTTTCACAACGAACACCGCCTGGTTTTCCCGAGACTTTTTTATTTCCTTGATTATTTCCTTGCAAGTTTAACTAACAAATTTAACTTAGTAGCAATCTTTTGCCTCCAATTGTTGCACTTTTTTCTAGTAATAAAAGTCATTTTTGCAACAACTGATCAGAAATCAAAATTTTTCGCGGCAAGCTTATTCGGGATTACCGGTTCATTATTTTTTAATGCTGCGCAACTCGATAACTTTACTTTTGGGTTTCAAGTTTGCTTCATTCTGGTCTATTTTGCTGTAAGTATTGCTATATTTTCAATGCTTCGCGCCTGCAGCGCGAAAAGTAACGCTTGGTTTGCTGCTAGTCTTGGCGCCGGCTTAGTTGCTAACTTTAGCCTAGGAAACGGTATCTTGATCTGGCCGCTATTAGTCGGAATCGCATTCGTGAAACGCGCTCACCGACTGCATCTTGTTACCTTATTCTTGTCAGCGCTTGTTGTAATCAGCTTATATCTTACAAACTATACACCCTTAGAGTCTTCAACCCATAGAGTGCTAAGCCCGCAAAGCTTAAAATTCATTCTGCATTTCATCTTAGCAAATGTAGGAAATCCCATTCATGGATCTGGAATATTTTATTCAAAAATTTTGGGGCTGATTATCCTCGCGCTAACTTTTTATTTCACGCTTTTTGTCCTCAAAAATAAATCATTTAGCGACAGGAATTTATTTTTACTGAGCAATCTCTTTTTTTGCTTAGGCTCAATAGGTTTAGCTGCGGCAAGTAGGTTCCAGTTTGGTATCGCTCTGGCCGTGATCAGTCGTTATGTAACAACAGCTTCCATCTTAATTGCATACGCATTAATACTATGCATTTCTCTAGCACTCGAACATCAGAAGCAACGACTTGCTAACTTAATGCTCATCGGCGCTACGGCTCTAGTCCTCTGCATGTCTTACCTACAACGTGACTATATCGCGCCATTTCATGGTAATAACACTCTGCGTGAAATTGCTGCTCTTGCACTTAAGCTTGGTATTAAAGACGAAGAATTAATTCGAAGAATTCACCTCATCCCAGCTAGTAAGACTTTGGAAGCCTATGCAACATTAGCCGACTTGAAACTTGCTGAGTATCATCATGCTGAAGAGCTTAAACTTAACCAAACTCTTGACGCAAATTACCAACCACAAAAGTGCTTAGGTTCGATTGAACTCGTTAGCGTAATTAAACAAACTGATAATTATAAATTACTACGCGGCTGGATTTATCATGGGCTAAAAAACAGTCCAAAAGATAAACTTTATGTGCTCGACAGTCAGAATTTGGTCGCAGGCATTGGCAAGATTGGATATATCCGGCCTGATATTTTATCTAGCCAGCAGAATGTAAAATCAATTTTTACAGGGTTTGAAGTTATTCTTAAAAGTAATGTTTTAGAGCAGGCTCCAGCTGCGTTGCAATTTTATGTTGAAAATCATCATACAAAAGTAACTTGCCCAATAAGCTTTCGGGGGCATTAAAAGTCTAGAATTGACTGAGTTGCTTAGCCGCTTGTTCTAAAACACTGTCTTCAACGGCAAGGCAAAACCTGACCCAGCGTTCATGTGTTGGATTATGAACAAAATCGTCTGCTGGAACAGCTCCAACTTTTACTTTTTCAATCATGAATTTAACGAAATCCAGCGGGATCAAATTTGCTTCAATCGCACTATAGTCTGCAATTAAATAATAGCTGCCCTGGGGATTAATTATTTTAAAACCACAATCCCTTAACGACTTTGTAAAAAAGTCTCGCTTAGCTTGATACTTTAGCGCTAGCTCAGCATAAAACTCACTTCCCAGTTCATTCACAGAGCGGGCAATTGCCTCTTGAAACGGACTTGGTGGACAAACATAAATCGCATCAGCAAGTGCTGCGAAATATTCAGAAATTGCTTCAGGAACGACTAAAAACCCAATGCGCCATCCAGTAATTGCAAAAGTTTTTGAGTAGCCGCCAATTGTTAGCGTGCGCTGACGTAGCTCGGGAAGAGACGCTGGAGAAATATGCTTACGACCATCAAAAACCATGTATTCATAGATTTCGTCGGTCACGACAAGTGTGTCGTACTTCTCACAGAGAGCAGCAATAGTTTTAAGCTCCGCTTCCGTAAAGACTTTTCCCGTAGGATTACTCGGAGTGTTAATCATTAAAAATTTTGGTCTCTGTTTGAGTGCAGCTTCAAGTTCGAGCACGTCAAAATCCCAATTTTCACCACGTAGCTTAATCGTCAATATTTCAGCATGATAGCGCTTAGCGGTGTTTAGGTGGTAGGGATAGGAAGGTTCAAAAAAAACTACCTTGTCGCCGCTATTAATCAACGCCCCACAGATAATTTCAAATGCTCCTGTTGCACCACACGTTAAAATGACCTCTGACTCAGGATTTACCCCCTGAATTCGATTGTCGCGGGCAAGTTTCTTCACAATAGAGCTCCGCGCACTAAGTAACCCACGGGGTAGTGAATAGCGATTTAGTCCCTCTTCAATTGCAGCGTAAGCGTGCTTAACCACTGTCTGTGGTACGGGTAGCTGACAAGTGCCTTGGCCAAGATTAATACCGCTGACTTTTTGCACTAGTCCGGTGATAATTCTTAGCTTTGGGCTTTCAAAACTTTTAGCTTCAGGGGTTAAACGCGAGTTTAAATCTTGCATGAATTACATATCATCAAAGGCTTTGTTAATTTGATCGTTTTGCTTTTTCTGGACAGCCTCGGTTTTAAATTTAGCTTGATTAGCCTTCATCTTAGGCTCTTTGATATAGTTTTTCGCTGCATCTTGTTGGCAAGCTAAGAGGAAACAACTTAGAAAAGCTACTGCAATTAAGCGAAAAATCGTTTTCATTGGACTGATCTCCTTAATTTACATGCGCGCGATTAGTTCTTCTGCAAACTTGGAGCATGAAACTTCTTTTGCGCCAGTCATCCCTCGCGCTAAATCGTAAGTCACAACCTTTTCCTTAATTGTTGACTCTAATGCACTATCAATCATTGATCCAACCTTAGTCCAGCCTAAATAATCAAACATCATTTTGCCCGATAAAATAACTGACCCAGGGTTAACCTTGTCTTGTCCCGCATACTTTGGGGCGGTCCCATGCGTTGCCTCAAACACAGCTCCTTCTGCGCCGATGTTTCCACCTGGCGCAATCCCTAAGCCACCAACCATCGCAGCCAGGGCATCCGATAAATAATCGCCATTTAAATTGGTTGTCGCGATCACCGAGTATTCATCTGGACGGAGTTGCACTTGCTGAAACATGTTATCAGCAATGCGGTCTTTAATAATTAACTTCCCGTTACTGGAACTACTGCTCAGCTCTTCTTCGAAGATTACTTTTTCTCGAAACTCCTCCTTGGCAAGTTCATAGCCCCACTCCCTAAATGCCCCCTCAGTAAACTTCATGATATTGCCCTTGTGCACGAGAGTTAGACTGGGAAGTTTGTGCTCGAGAGCGTGCTCAATTGCCATCTTGATCAGCCTTTTTGAGGCAAAACTGGTCATGGGCTTAATGCCAATTGCACTTTCAGCGCGAACTTTTTTACCCGACAACCTTTCTACTGTTGCTCGTAGTTCTTCGGCTTCTTTAGTACCAGCAGCAAACTCTAACCCAGCATAAACATCTTCCGTATTTTCACGGAAAATAACCATGTTTACTTTCTGCGGCTCTTTAAAGGGGCTAGGCACACCTGGGTAATAACGCACTGGGCGGATACAGGCATAAAGGTCAAGTGTTTGACGTAAAGCCACATTAATCGACCGCACCCCCTTACCTACTGGTGTTGTTAAGGGACCTTTAATTGCAACGCGATAATCTTTAATTGTTTGCAGCGTTTCATCAGGCAACCAGTTTCCAACCTGCTTAAATGCTTTCTCTCCAGCAAGAACTTCCTTCCAAATCACCTTTTTTGTGCCGTGAAAACATTTTTCAACTGCTGCATCAAACACCATCTGTGATGCTCGCCAAATGTCAGGACCTACTCCATCACCCTCAATAAATGGAATCTCAACGTGGTCAGGTACATGTAGAGCCCCATTTGCAAGTTTTGTAATTTGATTGGCAGTTTGCATTTTAAAAGTTTCCTTTCGGCTGTCTAAAACTCTTGATCTAATTTAACTCGGTTGTGCAGTTAATTTATCGCAGTTTTCCGGAAAATGCACAGTCAACTCAGGGAATGGAATGTTAATATTCAACTCATTTGCCGCAGTAAGAATGTGCTTATTTAGTAGGCGCTTTAGTTGGCTCCACTGACTGGCAACTTGTCCTGAAAAATCCACAATAATTTCAAGATTTAGTGACGAAGCTGCAGCTTCTGCATACTCAACCTTCAAATCAACAACGTCTTTTGAATATCCATCTTGATTAAGCTTGGCTTTAAGGGCGGCTTTAATTTGCTCGGGGAAATGCGCGGCTGCATTAGGACGATGTTGATAGTCAATTCCAAAAATTACAGAAATACGAAATCCTTGTGATAAATTTTGTGGACTAAGCCCTAAGTATGCACTTACAGAGTATGTTTTAATACTGCCACCGAGTTGTTTGATGCGCACAAACTCAGGACTTTGCATCTCGACTTGGCCATAAACTCCATCAGATAAAATCACCCAGTCTGAAATATTGCTTGGAAACCACGGGTCATTTGCCGAACACACGCGCGAACGCAATCCTACGATATCAGCAATCGGAAGTTTCAATAGTCCGCCATCAAGGGCAGGATTTCTTAGGACTGTAAAAATATTAATTGATTCAACTTTCCAAGGGATATCTTTATAAATAACACGCTCGCCCTTGCGCACTGCGCCTAAGTTTAACAACAAAAGCATTTGCGCCCACCAGCGCGGAATTGTCTGTTTTGAAGCTAGAAAAATGCCGATAATTAAAAGTAAGCTGATTGTTAAGAGCAGCCAATCTTCAAAAATAAATAGTGCCGCAAGAAAAATAAAGGTGCCGCCTACTCCAGCTCCGAGTAGCACAAAGAGACTAATTACCCGCTCAACCAGCTCGCCAAAATGTGAAAAAACTCCGCGTGTCAGTAAAAAGCCCCCAATCCGTTTAACGATAAACCAAAAAAGCAGTCCGCAGAGAAATGCACTGAGAAAGTTTTGCCCCCGGCTTAAGAAAAATACTCGCAAAAAGTTCTCAACTGATGTCCCAAAAGGAGTTCGTTCACGCACGCGTTGCTGCAATACCCCTTCAGTAAATGAAAGAGCTGCCTTTGTTTCGGCGATGCGATTTGTCCAGTCCTGACGGAGCTTTTCTAAGCTTGGTCTAAGTGCAGGAGTACTTGTGGCACTGATAATTTGGGCAATATTCTCACGCGCAGAAAGACTACGTTCCAGCTCAGCACGTAAAGTTTCTGCCTGCGTGCGTAAACTATCCAACTCCCTTACGCGCGAAGTAAGTCGGCGAAATTCATTTACCACAGGAGATAAAATAGTACTTAATTCCTTAGTTAAATCGAATTTTTCGTCGCCCTTGGTTTGTTGCAATGGACGTGGGTCAACTCCACTTGCAATCTGATCAAAGCGTAGCTTCAAATCCGACATGCGCTCTTGGAGTTGCGCAAGATTGGTCTGAATGCGAGTTTTATTTTCTGCTGTTTCAGCTCGCTCTAAATTAATTGACTGGGTCTCAATTTGGCTGTGTAAGACTTGAATTTTTGCATCAAGCTCGAGTAAATTTTGCTCTGCAAAAGAAGGTTCAATTTGTACTGCAGTGGGCTGGCTATCCTGTGCATCAGCACACCGCGGGAGAACAATTAAACAGGCAAATAAGGCCAGTAAAATCGATATTTTCAGCGTGAGTCGCATCAATTAGATTGTTCTTAATTTTTGCTGAGTTTTGCTATAATTTTTAAGATCTACAACCTGAGCACGTCGTGCCAACTCATCATTCAAGCAGCCTTCAATTGCCGCACTAAAGTGGCTACTATCGAGCACGGCCTTAAGCGAAGACATTTTACGCTCAAGTGTTGCACGGATTTGCATGAGCTCATCTGCAGTAAGCTGCTGTTTATATTTCTCAACAGTTAAACGCACGTAGTCTTTGTATTGTGCCGAGGGCTGATTTGTTGAGCTGGCTGAACGGAAAATTTGCTGCTCTGGCCTTTGCGGTTCTGGCCTTCTAGCAGAAGTTCCCAAGTTACGCTGTAAAAAAGTTCTTGGAATCACAAAGCGAAAGGGCTTCTCCACTGCACGGTAAATAAACCCTTGAGGGCTGCGTGAAATTCTTGGATCTTTATGGGCAATTAAATAATCGACGTATTCAAGAATATTGTAGATTTGCTTGAGTTCATCGCTTGTTTTCCCAAGTAAAAGCTTTTCCGCTTGAGTTTTTACTAGTCCGCGATCGACCAACATTCCTACGAGCTTGTAGTCAATCTCTGCACGTGAGTGGGAGGACGAGGCGGCTTCACGTTGATTAATCTTAGAATGAATCTTAGTTGGCTCTAGCGCTCGAGAGCTTTGTGATTTTAAGCTAAATTGATAACTGTGCCCGGAAGAAGAAAAATCGCTGTTTGCATCAAGTGCTTTATCGTCTGGAGTAGGGCGTTCCTGCGGGGCCTCTTTTAAGCTTCCCGAAAAAAGCCGAATGTAGTGCTCTCCTGCTTTCTCAAAATACTCATAATTTTGAATAAAGCCTGATTTTACAAGTTCATTCAGCGCTGGATTAAGCTGTTGCTTAATCGATGAAGCGTAGCGATATGTGCGCGATAGCCCAACCTTTTCAAAGGCAAACTGTAAAAGCGGTTTTTCGAGCACTGAGCGGTAATAGAAATGCTTGTCTAAATAACGATAAAGCCTGCGACTTACGGCACTATCCAGTTGAAAATAGAGATCTAGATCGAGCTTCTTGATGTAACCAGATTTAAACGAATCAAAGATTACTTCGCTCCAAATAAAAAAGCTTTTTTGCCCTTCAGTCGCGTGATTTTTGCTACTTGAGCGCGAATCATTAATCTCGTAGGCATCGATAATTCCAAAGTTACAAGTCTGAAATGCTTTGCTGCTATTATCAAAAAAAGCGTTTGATGCTTTGATTCTCACACCGCTTAGGCGATCAAGGCTCTTTGTCAGCCTTTGGTAGCTTCGACCTTCGGTTGTCCACTGTAGGGCCTTTAATAGCTCATAGCGGCTAAAGTATACTTTCCTGTCGCTAAACCCATGGGCCATCGTTAATTGGATTAATCCCAAAACTACGTCATCATCTGTTGCTGTAGGGAGCCCAAATTTATCAGCAGCTGTTACAACCCACTCGCGCTCAACAACATCCCCAGTTTTCAGTCGTACAGAATCTTTAAATTCCAGTGTCTTAATCGTTGGATTTGTTCGCGTGGAAAGCACCGTGAGTGGAAACTCTGCAAGGTTCATCTCGTCTCGAGAAAAACCAAGGGGAATAACTTTTCTTTTCAACTGCTCGTGGTTAAAACTTTCAGGAGCGATTGAACTAAAAGCAAGTGGTAACGCAGTTGATGCCATGTAAAAATTTACGCACTAAATCAGATTTAATAACAAAATAATTAACTTTACTTAAAACTACTTTAAGTTGTTTGTGATTGTAGTTATATGTACTAAGTAGTTTTAACAACAGTACTTTTTTATCTTAGTACGTACACAGTACAGACTAAATAAAGAGAGGTTTTACCGATAGTTAACATATAAAAAATTATTTCAAGGCACGATATTTTTTATTTGAGTGCACGATTGAGCTTAACTCAAAGCACAATAGAATTTCATATATTTATTTTGATACACGCTAGAGTAGGCTTGATTTCACGCTATTTGGGGGCTCATTGCACGTGTGGAGTAAGAGTCATTTCACTTGTGTGCGGGAATTTTCTTATTTCGAATCTCGATAGCTCTGCTGATAGAAGCTAAGCAGTTGCTACTAGGCAGAGCTTAACTGCCCAAGTAAGCGGCTTATTTGAATACTCGATAGTTTCTCCTAAGGGCCATTTTTAAGGGAATTTATTTCAAATCACTATATTGAACTAATTCTACTTGAAAAATTGCCGTAATAACCTGAATTTATTATATATTATTAAGTAAATAATACTATCTCTTAGGCAGAAAATCGTTAAGAAATCGACAATTTTATTAACTCACATCACGTGTACTGAGGTAAGTAAAAGTTCTTACCCCAAAGATAGCTTTCGCTTACAAGTCTGTGCTAGAGAGGGAATTCGTAATAACTTCTCACTCTCTCATGCTGGAGGGCAAATCTGTGGCCGTTACGTTTTCAGTGGTAAATCAAAAAGGTGGAGTTGGTAAAACTACCACCTCGGCAAATCTTGCAGCTGGTCTTTCAGAGCACGGAAAAAGGGTTTTGTTGATTGACCTCGATGCGCAAGCAAACTTGTCAGCGCACTTTGGACTGCGTCCTGATGACGAGGAAAACGAAGAATCGCTTACGATGTATGAAGTGCTACGCTACGGGAAAAGCTTAAAAGACGTAGTTCAAAATATTCGCAAAAATTTAGACCTTGCTCCTGCAAGCTTATTACTTAGTGCGGCAGACCTTGAGCTTGGCGGGGTGATTGGAAGAGAGCTTTTACTAAGAAAGGCCCTGGAAACAGTGCAAAAAGATTATGATTTTATCATTATCGATTGCCCACCTTCACTTGGGCTTTTAGCCTTAAATGGCCTTGTGGCCTGTGAACGTGTGATCGTTCCTGTGCAAAGCGAATATCTGGCGTTACACGGCGTGCGGCAGCTTCTAGATACGATTGATCAAGTCAGAAGCGCCTATAACCCAAAACTAAAAGTCGGCGGAGTGCTACTTTGCTTACATGATGCAAGGTTGCGTTTAGCTAGAAGTGTTGCTGATACAATCAGGGAATACTTTGGCGACCTTGTCTTTGAAACTGTCATTCGCACAAACGTAGCACTAGCCGAAGCTCCAGCTCAGGGGAGCTCGATTTTTGAATACGACGCCAAATCAATTGGTGCAGAAGACTATAAACAACTTGCCGAGGAGGTAATTTCGCGTGTCACGAAAGAAGCTTAAATTACAAAATAATCCCCTACTAAGCGGCCCAAGTCTTGCTGGGCGAAACAAATTTGGCAGCCCTTACCGTGAAATTTTACTTTCTGAAATTGATGTTGACCCGAATCAGCCGCGGCGGGTGTTTGAAACGGAAGGTCTTTCAGAGCTTGCTGCTTCGATCAAAGAATATGGAGTTTTATGTCCCCTACTTGTCCGCGCACTTGATGGCGGGAGTTTTCGCTTAATTGCCGGCGAGAGGCGTTTTCGGGCAGCTAAGCTTGCTGGACTTAAGTCAGTACCCGTGATTGTTGATAGTGCAGATGATGACGAGGCGATTCTGCCAAAGCAGCTTGTGGAGAATCTTCAACGTAAAGACTTAACCCCACTTGAACGCGCCCAAGCATTTGGAGAATTAAGTGAAAGCTTAGGACTTAGCGTTAGAGATTTAGCGAAGAAGCTTGGAGTTTCTAAGTCTCTGGTGCAGCGTTCACTTGATGTATTAAGTTTGCCAGATGACCTAAAAAAAGCCCTCTTAGACGGCTATCCAGAATCAAAAGTGCTGTTACTAGCTACTGTTAAAGATAAAGACAAAAGAAAGCAGCTCCTTAAGGGTATAGACTCGATGAGCCGCTCTGAGCTTGAAGTAGAAGTTGGAGGGAAAAAGAAAGCTAAGGTAGGCAAACTGTCCCACCGTGGGACAATTTCAACTGGAGAGACCTATCGACTTTCTCCGGCGGATGAAAGACTGCAGCAAGAGTTTCAGCGCGCGCTTGGCACGAAGGTAGTCTTACAGAGAAAGCCTGGAGACATTCACGGGAAAATTGTAATTGAGTTTTATTCTGAGGATGACTTATCAGAGCTCTTCCGTCGTTTAGTTTTTATGGGCGATGATAATCAAGCTCCTCTAAATTAATCGATGGCGAATTAATTTGTAAGTGCTCTCTCTGTCCCACCGTGGGACAGCTTTTAAGAGACAATTTTAAACTCCTTAAGTCACTAGATAAGGCATGGATACTAGCAAAAAAATCGAATCAATTCATGGACTTATTGGTGATAAACTAGCCTCAACACTTTCCCCATATCGAGAGCTATACCACAAGGAAGCGCACTCAGTTTTACCTCCAGGGAAGCTAATTCGCCCTACCCTACTTTGTCTTTTTGGTGAGGCTTTTGGGCTTACATTTGAAGAGCTAGTGCACCCTGCAATTGCAGTAGAACTAATCCATGTAAGCTCTCTTATTCATGATGATTTACCCGACCTTGATAATTCACCTACGAGACGTGGTAAGCCTTCGAGTCATGTTGCTTTTGGTAGCGCCAGTGCACTTTTGACTGGAGACGCGCTGGTTGCGCGGGCAATTCACTTACTTGTTGCTGGGTCTTACAATGATGCTGCTAAGACGTTACTTACTCGTGAAATGACAAAAGCCTATGAGCTACTCTGTGTTGGGCAGCTTCAAGACTTAGAACTTACAAAATTGGGTAAAAATGAACCTACTCGTGAAATGAGAGAAGTCTGTTATCGAAATAAGACTGGGGCTCTTTTTTCTTTTTCTCTTTTAGCGCCTACGATAATTGCATTTTCAAAGGGCATGAATTGTAGGCAATTATTTGAAATAATTGATGATTTAGGAATTTCCTTAGGGCTTCTTTTTCAAATCAAAGACGATTTAGATGACGTAGATGGAAGTGATTTTGAAGCGGCAAAAGAATGGGAGAAGGTTGTAGAGAACAAGATCGAAAAATCTTTTGTCGAGATTTCTACAAAGCTAAATTTAAATCTTAATTTTTTTCAGCAGTACTATCAGCAGATTTTCAAACTGTAATTTTTCAGAGCGTATCTATGCGCGCTAAATTTTAAGCTACATGTAGTTTGAACTTATACTACTTTGTGCATCAATGAAATCGAATCGAGCGGGCTTTTTGTCCCGATTCCTTTTTCCAGAGTTACATGAGTGTAAATCATCGTAGTTTTAAGATCATTGTGACCAAGTAGAACTTGAAGTGTTCGTATATCAGTGCCCGACTCGAGCAGGTGTGTAGCAAAAGAGTGTCTGAAAGTATGGCAGCCAACTTTTTTGTTTAAGCCGATCGTTTTGATAGCTTTTGCAAGGGAATTTTGCATAATCGAGGGGTAGATATGCCAGCGACTTTCCTGTTTCGAGCGCGGGTCGATTGATCTTTTGGATGATGGAAAAACAAATTGCCATTTCCATTCACTACAAGCACTGGGGTATTTTTTACTTAAAGCATAAGGAAGAATTGTTTTGCCAAATCCTTGAGAAATGTCATGATCATGAATTGCTTTTGATTTTTCCAACTGTTTTTCTAGAGGCATTTTTAGGAAAAGCGGAAAGGGGACAACTCGATCTTTATTTCCCTTAGCGTCGCGGACCAAAATCATATTTCTTTCAAAATCTAAATCTTTTACACGCAGTTTAAGAGCTTCAGTGAGGCGCATACCAGTGCCATAGAGCAGGCATGCAATTAAGTAATGAACCCCGTGAAGTTGCTCTAGGATCAATTTAACTTCTCGTTTACTTAGCACGACAGGGATGTGTTTTTGTTGTTTAGCCCAGTAGATGCCAGTGAAATTGCCGATTTCTAACTTTAGAACTTCACGATAAAGAAAAACCAATGAATTTAGAGCTTGATTTTGTGTGGCAGCAGCTACGTGCTTGTTAACTGCGAGATAGGAGAGAAACTGCACAATTGCATTTGTCCCAAGATTTTTGGGATGTTGCTTGCGATGAAATAGAATAAACCGTTTTGCCCAGTTGATATAGGCCTTTTCAGTCGCAAGGCTCATATGATTTAAGCGCATTACCATGCGCATTTGATCAAGTAGTTTTGGCTTTAAATTTTCTTGTTGCATTTTGAACACTCCTTATCAGGCTGTTTATTCATTTATCGGTCAATCTGTGAGTATTGTTGCCTAGCAAGGCATGTGTAGTGGGGGTGAGGAGTTTAGATCTCCAGTTCTATCGACTGGATAATAAACTGACGAAGCAATAAAATTTTCGCTTAATTGTTACGATTAACTGCCTGAACCGAATACAAAAATCATAGAAATAATTTGATTTATGATATTAATAGGCGGTATATTATCAAAGAAATTTTAGGTAGATCCTCAGTTATGGTGATCTATATGTTATCTTTCCAAACCAGCGAAAGTTAATTGTTCCCAAAACCAATCTTTTTCTTTTTAACAGGCTCAACGATTTGCTTTGGCTTCGTATCGATTAATTCTCGAATGCTATTAAATACAACTCTGAATTGAGCGTCATATCGCTTTTCGAGTTTATTCAATCTTTCAGAGAGTTCTTTGTTCGTTGAGATCATTTCTCTCATCTTGATAAAGGCGCGAACGATTGCAATGTTTACCTCTACTGCTCTTTCGCTATTCAAAACACTGGATAGCATCGCAACTCCATGCTCTGTAAAAGCATAAGGCAAAGCTCTTCTACCAGGCTTTCCGCTTGAGGTCACAATTTGTGACCGTAAACCTGAATATTCCTCAGTAGTTAGCTGAAACATGAAATCTTGCGGGAATCTGTTTAAGTTTCTTTTCACAGCTTGAACCAGCGCTTTTGTGCGCACTTGATATAGGCGCGAAAGATCTTCATCCAGCATTACCTTTTGATCTCGAATTAAATATATAGATTTTTCAATGGCTTGCTCTACTTTCTGCATAATTAGTCCTCTCCATTGTTATATATCGAGAGTACTTGTGATAAGTTGCGGAAAGATAACAATCAAATCGAGCGGTCTGCTTCGCAGCCGCTCATTTTAACCGTTAGCCAGCAAAAGTTAAGAAGGAATCTTTACGAATAGTTTAAGAGCAACAATGCGAGTTTCATATAGTATTGCTTGCCAGTATCTGGCTGCTAGCGAGCTTTTCATTCGAGAAGCGATTCTACTTGAATCCAATTTCAATAATAGTTTAATTCCTGAAGAACAGGTGAGAATCGCGGAAATCAAACACAAAGGGTTAATTTCTGCTGTCATTATGCAGTGCTGTGCGGCTTTGGAGTCTTCCATTTATCAAGTAGTTCATGATGGTCCTGGATGGCACAAAGGATCCAACGGCATTAATTTGGATCAAAAAAATTACTTAAATAAATTTAAGGATTTAATTGATAAGACTCAAGGAGTTGTTGAACGCTTCAAGGTAGTTCTCGATCTATTAAAGTTGGAACCTTTAGATCTTGGAAAAAATCCAAATCAAAGCGTTATCATCTTAGTCGCTCTTCGAAATGAATTAGTACATTTCAAGCCGGTCGCAGTAATCCCATTTGACGATGAAAAGTTATTGAAGAAGCTCAAAAGCCTTAATCTAAACGAGTCCCCGTTTCCAGGTGCAAAGTCGATCTTTTTTCCTAATGCATGTTTAAGTGCTGATTGTGGAAAGTGGAGCCTTGAAAGTACGGTGAATTTTCTTAACAGTTTCTATTTAAAACTTAATGCAGGTAACCCGATCGAGCATTACAAAGAAATGTGCGACACAATCGCTGGCTAACAAAAAAATCCACCAGATTTTACCCCCTCTTAACTAATTGGTTTGATTAAGGGTTCTTTTGGAGGTAAAACTGGTGATTTAAGACGTTATACGGCTAGATACAATATGGATTTATACGACATCATAACGCTGGCAAGTAGCATCGCATCAATTGTGATTTCAGTGCTTGCAATTATTCTTTCGATCTACTTTTACACGCAAACTAAAAATTCGGAATCAAACGTCACGTCCGCTCTTGCTGAAATTAAATCTCAGAGTGAGTCCTTGCAGAACCTCACTGGCAGATGGATGGATCGACTTACAAATTACGCTACACAGGATAAAACAGCGCTACTTGAAAAGTTTATCTCAATGCAGCGATTACCAGAGGTAAACTCAATTGCTCAAGTGCCTCCGCAAAGTGATTTGGATAAAACGAATAAAGAACAGCTCGCGGCAGGAGTCTTAGCCTACGCTCTTATCTCTCTTTATTACGCGGTTTACACCAATGTGTTAGCTGCTAGTTATCTTCCCAAAAGATCTACTTTTGATGCGGATAATCAGCTGCATATCTTAATTAAGAGACTTTTAGATGGAAGCGCAAAAGATGTTGCCATACTCAAGGCGGCAGTAGATCAACTTGAAAAAGCTTTCCCGCAACAATATAAAGAATGTCAGGCACTTCATTTACTTGATGATGTTAATCATTTTATCTCATCTGTGAAGCCCGCTTCAGATGTGTTGTTGGGGCTTTAGCAATGTACGCCGTATAACAATCAGGTCGTGACGGAGAAACGGGGTGCGAAATTTCGTGGCGATTTTAATTGATTAGCTGCCCCGTTTCCCGCACACTTTAAACGTTATACGATAAATTCGTTCAGAGGTAACAAACTCGTGAGAGACCGTAAATAAAAGCAATGGCTAAGAAAAACCAGTCGCGAAGGCTAACAAATCAACACAAACAATCGCAAGGCGTAGTTGGAATTTTTGGGGAAGATGCGAAATCACACGACCGTTCAGTTGGCAAAGTCTCAAAAGTAATCATTGAGCAGTTTGAAAGCGAATATCCTCAGTTATCTTTTCGATACAGAGAGACCATAAAAAAGGAAGAAATCAACGAAGCACTAAAAAAAGTTGACCCTACATTGGGTCAGACACTGTTTGTTTCAAATTCCAGCATCAAACCTGATGGGGGAATAATTGAGGTAAGAGACGACAATGGAGATTGGAGAGTCATCTTAGTGGCCGAGGCCAAACATCAAGGAAAAGACGTAGAGAATATAAAAAATGGTTTACAAGTCGGTACAAAAAACGATCAGGATTTAATGGCTGCTGGAAATGCAATAGAAAGAGCCCATAAAAATATATCAGAAATAGCCAATTTGATGCTGTCTGAGTGTCATTTCCCGTACGTTTTGTTCCTTGAAGGGTCAAATTTTCTAACAGAAACTATCACAATTACAAGACCCGACGGAAGGATCGTAACTCTAGAGTATAATTCAGGTATGTTAAACAGACTAGATAGACTGACTGCCGCAAACTATGGAATGCCTATGAATACAAATTTATGCGTTAATAAATTCATTAAACACAAGAATAAAACTATAATGCTTCAAGCTGCTTCTATTTACTCTCAGGGTCGAGGTGAAAAATGGGACGTCGAGAAAATGTATGAAATAATGCTAGAGATTTCCAAAACGTCACTTAAAGTTTTGGGGAGCGATCTATTTACCCAGATTACATCCAATAAATAGAGAAATGCTAGTTCTGTTATAGTTTAAGATAGGGATCTAATGGCAAGAAATGCGACAAACAAATTACTGCAGAAAGCAAAAAAGTCAAAAAGCGACGAGTTCTACACGCAGCTTTGCGATATTGAAAGCGAATTAGGTTTTTACAAAACACACTTCAAGGACAAAGTCGTTTACTGTAATTGCGACGACCCAAGAATAAGCAATTTTTTTAAATATTTTGCTCTCAATTTCGAAGAACTTGGAATTAAGAAATTGATTACCTCTTGCTATAGAGAGCAACGCGCCGATCTTTTTAGTGAAAAAAGTGATGAAAGCGGATTTTTCTTTGAATACACAAATGCTGATGATGAGAAAAATAAACTTAATTCAATTAAAGTAAAACCATTCAAAGGGAGTGGTGATTTTCGCAGCGCTGAGTGCATCGAGTTATTAAAAAAATCAGATATTGTTGTCACCAATCCGCCTTTCTCACTATTTAGGGAGTATGTTGAGCAATTAGTCAAATACGATAAAAAGTTTTTAATCATCGGAAATGTGAATGCAATTACATACAAAGAGATCTTTAAGCTGATCAAGGATAATAGAGCTTGGCTTGGAATAAATCTAGGCAGAGGGGTTTCTGGTTTTATCGTTCCCGAACACTATGAACTTTATGGAACGGAGGCTCGTATTGATGAGTTTGGTAACAGGATTGTATCGCCAAACAATTGCTTATGGCTTACAAATCTTGATACTTTTAAACGACATCAAGATATTTTGCTTAAAAAGAAATATTATGGGAATGAGCATGAGTATCCAAGATATGATAATTATGATGGGATTAATATTAATAGAACAGAAGATATACCTCTGGACTATGAAGGAGCTATGGGGGTGCCAATAACATTCCTACACAAATTCAACCCAGATCAGTTTGAACTAATTAAATTTAGAAAGGGAAATGATGGAAAGGACTTGTCAGTCAACGGTAAGTGTCCATATTTCAGAATACTTATCAAGAACAAGCGCATTCAGAGACAATCCAATATGCCGATCCCGTATAACAATCAAATCGAGCGGATGCTGAAGCACCGCTCATTTTAACCGTTGTCCCTTCAATTTTATGGTACCTCTGATGACTAAAAGATTTATTTTCACTTTTGTTTTCTTAATTGCCTTTTCATTTAACTTGCCATTATTTGCCGAAACGAAAGTCGGCGTGATCGTTCCATTGTCTGGTGCTCTTGCAGAATATGGGGTCGCTATTCGAAACGGAATTCAAATGGCGCAAAAAGATAATCCCGAACTATTTGCTTCATGTAATTTTCTTTACGAAGACTCTAAATACGATCCAAAGACTGCAATAAGTGCTTTTAATAAATTGGTTAGTTCCGACAAAATTAATATAGCCTATAATTTTGGAGGGCCGACATCAGCGGCAATTGCTCCTGTAGCGAGCAAGACAAAAACTCCTTCATTGCTATGGACTACTGATCCAAGTGCAGTAGCTCGGTATGAATATGTAATTAGATTTACAAATGATGCTATTGAATTTACAAAATCCTTAGCAAATTATCTGAACTCAAATAATCAAAAGCGTCTTGGAGTTGTAATAACTGAGAATCAATATCTAAACAGTATTCTCAATGGGTTAAAGACAAGCTTAGTACCTGGGCAAACATTAGAAGTCATAGACACTGTTCAGCCATCTGATACAGACTTTCGATCTATCGTGACAAAGTTGCAAAAAAATTCGTATGATTCTATTGGAGTCTTTATGTTGTCAGGACAAATCGGACAATTTTATAGACAACTTCAGCAGCAAAATAAACTCACTGCCACATTTGGCACCGACTTTTTTGAAAGTTCAACGGAAATAAAATCAGCGGAAGGTGGAATGAACGGCGCCGTTTACACTAACAACACCGTACCATCCAGTTTCGCTCAAAAATACAAATCTCTATACGGAAATGATTTGCAACTTACCTATGCAGGTAATGGATACGATTTCGCTACATTAGCTTGCAGAACGCTTGCTAAACAACAATCTGCCGAAGGAATAATGAGTATCTTAGAGGCAGCAGAAAATAGATCAGGAGTTTTAGGAAATTATAATTTTATCAAAACAGCTGCGGGGGACAAATTCTTCCGATTTCCAGTCGCAGTGAAGAAAATTGAAGGATCTGAGTTTAAGGATCTATAGGCCAGGGACAACAAAAAACGCCACGCAGAATTCTAACCCGCTTAATTTTGTACATGATTAAGAAAGTGTTCTGGGTTAGAATCTGGTGCGTTTAAACGTTAGGCCGCAAACAAGTATGACGGATTCAATTTTCGAAAATTTACCTCCGGTAGATCAACTTGAGTTCTCTGATCCTGCCGATATTGCAGCTCGCATTCTGCCGGAGCTGATTTCACGATGGGAATCCAGTCGACGAGGACTGAGCTTTCATAACTTAACACTTGGAAATGATCTGCCAGAAGAATGTTACTTAGCCATGTCTGAGGGACTTTCGTGGTTAATTCGCGAAGGATTATTAGTTCAAGCGCCTGGACAACAGGGCGGTTGGTATGTTCCCTCCAAACGCGCAAGACAACTAAAGACGGCAATAAATTTCAAATCATTCAAGGCTGAATCTTTACTACCGCATGCTTTGCTTCATCCTGATGTGGCAAAAACATGTCATGCAAATTTTGTCTCCGGAAATTACAACTCTGCGGTTTTTAATGCTTTCAAAGAAGTCGAAGTTGCCGTTAGAACCGCAGCCAATCTCACAGATTCAGACATTGGGGTAAATTTGGTTCGTAAAGCATTTCACCCTGACACAGGCACTTTGAGCGATAAAACCCAGCTTCCAGCCGAACGCGAAGCTCTCGCAAACTTATTTGCAGGTGCAATCGGCTCCTACAAAAATCCTTCAAGTCATCGCAAAGTGAAGATTGATCCAGCACAGGCGGTTGAAATGATTCTTTTAGCTAGCCATCTTTATAAGATTGTTGAGGCGCGGGTGCCCAATCCATAGCGGCCTAACAAAAGGATCGAAAAGATGTCGCGCCTTAAGCATTTGCTTTGACTAAGTTTTGGTTTGGCGCGACACTTTTCATCCTAAACGTTGTACCTCTAAGACAATATGACTGATACCTATCGAGAACACGGAGAAGTTTGCGCAAAGTTCTACCAGCTTACGGTCGATTCAAGTGCTGTCGCGGAATTCATACTTTGCAACTCTCCTGCGCGTCCGACTGAGAAAGCTCTCTTTGTTGGTGGCATGTTCGATATTGCCGGTGCGTTGCACAGATACGGATTAGACATAACTGTAGTAGACTATACGCCAGAGATGGTTGCTCTTGGTCGAAGGGCTCTTCCAACTGTTCGAATAGAGCAAGCTGACTTAAGAAAACTTCCTTATCAAAATGAATTTGATCATGTTTTTGTTGTAGGGCGTGTTTTTACACACATGATTTCAAATGAGGATTTACATCTCGCTTTGGCAAGCTGCCGGAAGGCACTCCGCGCAGGCGGGCACCTCTTTTTTGATAACTATGAAGACACAAAGATTCGGGTAACAAATTACTTTAACGGGACTGTGCGTGCCGAATCGAATGCTTCAAAGATTGAGCGGAATTCAGCAACGACGCTTCTTTCCGAGTCTCCCTATATAGTCTCTTGGCGGGCTCGCTATACTGGCGATATTGAGGGAAGACCTTTTGATTTTTCGGATGCAATGGAACATAGGGCTTGGTCGCGGCAAGAAATCGTACCTTTCTTAAAAAATGCGCAGTTCAAACTGATTAAACAGGGTCTTAATTTTGATGAAACTAGCTTTTTTAATCTCGCCCAAGCTGTATAAGAGGTACAACAATCCGATCAACGAGATTCGCGCCCCTGTAGATTGGTGGTTAATTTGGCGGTATCATTGAGCGCGAACTCGTTATCGAGAACGTTCTACGCCTTAAATTTTTCTCCTTGCAAAAAATTCTTAATAATTATATTATAATTATGTGAGCAATATTAGATTTACCTGGGACCTGGCTAAAGCGACGCAAAACCGTCGTAAGCACGGAGTTTCTTTCGAAGAGGCACAATCTGTCTTTTATGACGACTATGCTCAATTAGCCCCAGATCCCGATCACTCTAAGGAAGAGGATCGTTTTATCTTACTCGGCCGTAGCAGCCAAATGAGACTACTCATTGTTTGCCACTGTTACCGAGAAAGTGATTCGGTAATTCGAATTATCTCAGCACGCAAAGCAACCAAAAAAGAACAACGGGCTTATCCAGGATGAAATTATGAGAAAAGAATATGATTTTTCAGGCGCAGTTAAGAATCCCTATGCAGCTAAGCTCAAAAAGCAGATAACAATCCGACTTGATGAAAGCGTGATTGATTACTTCAAGTTATTGGCATCTGAGTTTGACATGCCATACCAGAACTTGATTAATCTTTACTTAAAGGACTGCTCTGCTGAAAAACGTAAGCCAAAGCTTCGGTGGGTTCCCGGCGTAGAACAATCAAGTCGTGACGGAGAAAAGGCACGCAAAGGTTCGCGGTGATTCTAGTTGATTAAGAGCCTCGTTTGCCGCACACTTTAAACGTTAAGCGCTAAAAATTTATGGCTGAAGACTTCAAGCAACCTCCAGGTCAGTACGCTATTCACCGTCCTAGATATCATAGAGAGCTTTTTCAATGGCTTGCTTCTATATCTCCGTCAAATAGATGTGCTTGGGATTGTGCGACTGGAGCAGGACAGGCTGCGGTAGGGCTTGCAGAGTTTTTCGACATAGTGCTTGCAACTGATATCAATAAAGAGCAGATAGATCATGCTGAGCCACATCATAAGATCCAGTATTCCGTTTCACCCGCTGAGCAGAATGATTTTAAATCCCAGTCGATTGATCTAATTACAGTGGCATGTGGTGTTCATTGGTTTGATAGAAAGCAGTTTTTTGAGACTGCAAAGCGACTCTTAATTCCCAAAGGAGTAATCGCTGTGTGGACATATAAGTGGCCATGGACAAACTCGAAAGAAGTCGATCGGGTATTAGCCAAACTAAAGGACACAATATTGGAAAATTACTGGCCTCAGGAAAGTAAGCTATATTTTAGTGGATACGCTGACATTGATTTTCCATTCGAAGAAATTCAAGTTCCGCCTTTTACCCTTGAGTGCGATTGGCAGGTTGAAGATTTGATTGGTTTTATTTCAACATGGTCAGCAGTGCAGCGATATTTAAGAGTCAATGGTAAATCACCTATAGAGCTCGTTAAGGCTGATTTGATAGCCGCCTGGAAGAGTTCTCCACCAAAATTACCACTCGAATTGCCACTATATTTTCGAGTTGGATACAGCCCATAACAATTTACTCAACCAGCTTTCCACGCCACTTGAGTAAGATTCTGATTCGAGAGATAATTCTGGCGTGAAAACTGGTTAGTTCTTACGTTATAAGGTCTAAAGGGAGGAAGTGTGAACGATCAACACAGACATTACTCGGACAAGCTAAATTACGAAATTGACTCATGGGATCTCAAGGTCGTTCTTGAGGCGGGCGAACAGGTCACTGTCATTGATGCCCGATCTCCTG
This sequence comes from bacterium, assembly GCA_016786595.1. Lineage (NCBI taxonomy): Bacteria > bacterium. Next base: position 99,491 of record JAEUWB010000060.1, read on the forward strand.
AAGCGTTTCAGCGTGAGCATATACCCGGCGCTATCAACATCCCGCATCGTACCATGACACTTGAAAGTACGGAGCACATCGAGAAAGGCGCACTCGTTGTGGTTTACTGCGACGGGATAGGTTGCAATGCCTCGACCAAAGGGGCACTCAACATGCTCAAGCTTGGCTTTCGCGTGAAAGAGCTCATCGGTGGACTTGATTGGTGGAAACGTGATGGACACATGACTCACGGCAGATCGAGCTCAGATGAGTTGGTGTCCTGTGGCTGTAGCTGAATCCTGTGTGCCGTCTAACAATCAAATCGAACGGACTGCTTTGCAGCTGCACACTTTAGACGTTCTATTTTTCACGAAAAGATAGTTAACTGGGATAAGAGGAACATGTCGTATAGACCAGAAATAATTGGCTTTAATTCAGGAAGATTTCTTCGCTTACTTGGTTCAAACGATCAAAAGGCACTTGAAGAAATTTCGACCCATATCGTTTCTCAGTTTGCGGACGATAAAGCTACTAGTACGCAATGTTTGTCAATTTTGAAGACTGCAATCACCGAGAGCCTTCCTCTTCCTAATCTGGAAGAGGAGACATACGAGCATTCGTGTGTCGCCGAAGCAATTATGCGGTACGATCAAGATTTGATGCTGACCAATTCTAATATTTTACGGTGGTCAGTGATGTCTGATATGATTAGTGAATTCGCTGAGTCTCCAAATAGCTCGGATAAAATCGATCATATTTGTCATTACATTACCAATGGTAGGCCGATATTTGGTCAGAGTGTTTATTGGGAATCGCCCTATTTCTATCTGCTCAACAGTGAGCTTATAACTTTCACCACAACCTTGGCGTCGACGGAATTCGAAGACTTTGAGTCAATCGAGCCATTAGTTAAAATTATGTCTGCAATAGGAAGTAATGGTTTAGATATGTGGTGTCGGATTCAATAATAGAAAGGCTAGCCATAGATCTCCATTATTGCCTGCGGGAAAATATACCAAACCGAAAAAAAATACTTTTCCGCGTATATAAGAGTTTTTCGCCTGCGTTTCGCATTGTAGATTGATATTTTATTAACGACATTCAGGGTGGTTCTGTTGTAGACATAGTATCCATCCCCAATAGCTCGACAATCAAGCAACAATTGCCTGACGGAAGACTAGATCCTTAGATGGAATTCGTCTTGTTGCGGCGCTTCAACAGAATGGAGAAATCTTACTTGTCCAGTATGATCCGGGATTCCCTCCTGGCTGGTCAGCTAGCGATCCAAAGAAAGATATCAAAAAAATGACAATTTCGGCTAAAGATCATGAAAAGTTTCTTTCCTTATTGAGGTCAATTAAGTTTATAAATGGATAACAATCAAATCCAGCAGACGATAAATCGTCGCTCTTTTTAACCGTTATGCAGTATAAAAAAGCCCTATGAATAAAAAAAATGTTCTATTTATAATACTCGGAACTTTTTCTATTTATTTACTATTTATCGGTGTACGAACGACAATAGATATGCCTATATCAGGATCATCCTATCTTGTACCTCGATGGCCTTTTGAGAATGATTTTGAGTATTGCGCTGGACCACTTCCTGAAGATGTAGACCGAGGATGCCCTGAAAAAGAACCATTCATTTCGTGGACAATTTACTATAACTTGATTATTCCTCTGTTTGGACTTTTGATCAGTGCGACAATTCCTGGGAATTACAAATTACTTATTCCTTTTCTCTGTAGCTTATGTTTTGCGGCATATGCTTATTTCAGCCTCTGACTAACAATAAACGCCACGCCGGATTCTAATCCACTGAATTTTGTAGATGATTAAGAAATTGTCTCGGGTTAGAATCTTGTTGGCTTAACAGTATAACGGTTAAAACGCAGATGGTCTGATATGGAAATTTTTCAAGTGCAGGTCGAGGATCTAAACGAAGTTCACGCCCTAGGTCGAAAAGTTTTTGGAGATATAGCGCACTCGTCACTTGTCATACGTCAGCTTTGGGATCAAAATCATCCATTTGTTTGGGCAATAAGAAATCCAAATATTCTTGGCTACTGTATCGGGGGGATAGAAGCCGGAACTACGACGGGACATATAATGTCTCTTGCTGTTGATCCTGAAGCCAGACGTCAGCGTATTGGTTTTATCCTAACAGAAAAGGTTATGGCTGAGTTTGTGAAATACAACGTTAGCGAATATAAATTAGTTTGTTCCCCTACAAATACAGCGGCAATATCACTTTACGAATCGCTTGGATTTAAACAAGGTGAGATAATTCAAGATTACTTTGGTCCTGGCGCGCACAGACTTGCGATGAGTCGTGCGGTATAAAAAAAATCGTAAGGAGAAACGGAGGGCGAAACTCTGCTGTGATTTCGGTTGATTAGCCGCCCCGTTTCCTGCAGACTTAAGCCGTTAGACCGCCAAAAGAGAGAATCTTACCCATGCAAAGCAACTCACGTCCAACATCAAAGATAATCGATCTGACGCAAACACTTTGTGCTGAGATTCCTTCCTGGGATGGAGATTGCGGTTTTAACCTTTCTGTTTCGGTTGACTATACGGATTGCGTTGCCCCAGATCTTTTCCGCGTCCAGTCAATTTCAACTCGAGCAGGGATGGGAACTCATATTGATGCTCCTGCACACTGCATCTCAGGAGCCAAGACTGTAGATGATTTGGTAATTGAGAACTTAATCACAAGTTGTGTGACAATCCACTTAGATCAGTTCGCGGATGAGAATTATGTAGTCATGCCTGAAATTGTTCATAAATTTGAGAGAGAAAATGGCCAGATTGAACCTAGCTCCTTCGTAATTTTTTATACTGGCTGGAGTAAATATTGGAATAATCCAATCGAATATCGCAACGGATTGAGGTTCCCAAGCTTACATGAACAAACTGCTCAACTGCTTCTAGAGAGACACATTACGGGATTGGGCACTGATACACTTTCTGCTGATTCTAAAGGAAACTCGTTCCCAGTTCATCGAGTAATTCTAGGAGCAGGCAAATATCTTGTAGAGAATATAGCAAATGCCGACGCACTTCCGGCTACTGGGGCGCAAATATTTGTGCTACCAATGAAGATTAGAGACGGAACTGAGGCACCAGCTCGTATTGTTGCGTTGGTGTAAATCAGTTGTCGTTTTATGCCCATGAGTTGAGTTATGAACCCACAACCAGAAAATCTCGCGAAAGGCTATGACTCTACCTATCAGGAGTTTGATACTCCGCTTCAGCGAAAAATTCGAAGAGAAGCATACGGCGAAGATATCGGACAGCACTCTTGGGTCACGGTTTCAGAGCTAGAAGAAGCGAGGCAACTACTCAATTTGTCTCAGGCTGATATACTTTTGGACTTCGGTTGCGGTCCATGCGGCCCCTTAACATTCTTAGTCAATGCAAGTCGCTGTCAAGGTATTGGAGTCGATATCAGTGCCCCTGCACTGGCAGTAGGAAAAAATCGCGCAGACCAAATGGGTATCAACTCTCTGATTCAGCTACAAGAGGTAGACGGTAATAAACCTATTCCTTTCGAGAATGGATATTTTAGCAAGATTGTCTCTTTCGATGTAGTCCTCCATTTAAAAGATAGAAACAAAGCTTTTCACGAAATCGCGAGAACGCTTGTGCCAAAAGGACAATTTCTCTTTACAGACGCAGGGATTGTAACTGGAGTGCTATCGAACGAAGAAATTAAACTGCGCAGTATTAACGGATTTACTCAGTTTGTGCCACCTGGCTTCAACGAAGAACTCCTTAAAAATTGCGGGTTTCATATTCTAGAGCAACAGGATCGAACTAGCGGGGTAATTACAAATGCATCGGGCCGTATCAAAGCACGCAATAACTATCGCAAAGAACTTCTATCTATTGAAGGGGAGGAGAAATTTGAACAACAGCAAAATTACCTTCAAACAGTTGTAAACTTGGCTGAACGGAAGGCACTTTCAAGGGTTATCTATCTGACTGAAGTAGGCTTGGTATAATACTTTTTTTGATTATGAAGTTACTCTCTATAGTCCAGTTATTGGCTTTGAAAGAAGCTCAAGAAGTTTTGGAACTAAAACAGCTAGATGTTCAATTTCATTAGATTGAGACTCAAGAACTATCACCGCAATCTTGAACTTACCCAGGCTTTGTTGTGTAGCAAGATGTTGATCGATTGTAATAAAACTATCAAATCCCTCCTGCGCAAGGGCAAGAAGTTTCCCGTTCGTGATCCCATTCCAGCCAGCCTAAGTGACTGTTATCGCCTCGTGTCCAACCAGAAGTAGCCTCAGTTTTTTTGGCAAACACTCATCTATAAGAATTCTCATGCTACCTTAGTTTTGCTAACAACATCTTCGCGTAATTCATTAAGAAGCTGGGTTACTTGGTCACGTTTTACAGAGGGGAAATCGTCAAGAAACTCATCCACTGTACTGCCAGCTTCAATATAATCAAATAGGTTTTTTAGGGGTACGCGAGTTCCTAGGAAAGTAGGTGTTCCGTTTAGAATTTCAGGATTGATTTGAATAACGTCTGACATATCGCTATTATGGCGCCGTATAACAAACGAATCCACTAGATTTATTGCTTCGCTCGAAACAGATGATTCTAGCTTTTAATCCGCTAAAGTAGATATTTTATCATATGTCGAAAAGCTATCTTTTCTATGTTGTGAATGCATTTGCAAACCAACCCTTTTATGGCAATCCCGCCGGAGTCTTTCCATCTGCCAAAGGATTAAGTGATGAGCAGATGCAGGCAATCGCTAAGCAGCTGAACCTAGTCGAGACTGTTTTTGTATTACCTGCGACTGAGCAAGGCATCGATTTCCAACTTCGTTACTTTACTCCGCATCAAGAACTACCGCTTGCCGGCCATCCGACGGTTGCTACTTGGTCTGCTCTGGCAAGCGGTGGACATATCGATTTGTCTAATAAACAAGTTTTCCAACAGCAAACTAAACGAGGAATCCAGACGATAGAGCTAGAACAGATCGGCGAGTCAGTCCGGGTTCTAATGCAACAACCAGAGCCTAAATTCTTAGGTGTCGTTGAACAGCGCTCACGAGTTGCAGAGATTTTTTCGTTAAAGGAAGAAGATTTACTGCCAGGCCTGCCCGTGGAAGCAATTGATACTGGACTTGGACATATAGTTTTCGGAGTAAACTCTCTAGATGCGTTAATGCGTGTGCGCAGAAATATCGCACCATTAAAGCAGCTTTGTGCAGAATATAACGTCGCTGAAGCGCAGATTTATTGTGAAGAGACTTACGACGCAGCGCTCAGCTTACATACGCGCAATATTTGCCCCCGCGAAGGTATCGAAGATCCTGCCTGTGGTGTTGGAAACAGCGCACTCTTAGCTTACCTAATGAAAAATAAGGTCTACTCAGAGCGGACAGTTGAAATTAACGCTGAACAGGGCCATGTCGAAAAAATGCCTTCAACGATCTATGTGCGAGGCAGCTTTGATAATCAGGGAAAGATAGCTCTTGCGATTGGAGGCACTGGCGTTCTGATGGTTAAAGGAGAGTTTTTTGTTTAGATATTTGCCCTGGTAGCGGATACAAAAACACCGCAGATCTTAAATGTTAGCAATGACAATGAGTGAGATCAGTTCAAAACCCTTTTATGCCTTAGCTTCATCATTGAAGGAGAGTGGTGCAAGTACACACGGGCATCGCCTAGAGGAGACTCTCAACGGAACTTGGACGACATCGTCTGAGTTAATTGCGGAACTTGGAAGCGTAGTGCTCGAAATCCGCAGAGATTGCTCGACTCTTACTCCGAATCAAAAGCGGCTGATTAAGGATTGTCTCCGCCAAGTACACTGCACCTGGCCAGGCTTTGGCTTCTTGCGGGGTATATGGTCTCGGTGGTTTTAGCGCTAATATCAGATCGCTATTTCTTGTCTACCGGTTTACACCAGTTACATGCGCGAAAACCGCTTTGCGTTGCTTCAGCAGATGTATTGAGTGGATATTTAAAAAAATTCGAGTAGATACGCTGCGCATACTCACAATTGCGATCATGAAAAATGCGGGTCCGAAGATTCCCTACAAATCGCGCCGAGCTAAGTGCGCGCTTGCGACGCGAGCGCAAAATAAGTGCTGGAATAATTAACGGAAAAGCACCTAGCCACATGATGATCTGGAAAATAGGGGATGACTGAAATCCGCGATGCCAACCCAGCGGATACCTTGAACGGGTTAGTGATAAAAAACATAAATACATTACTACGCAAAAACAAATTAGTAGGAAGGGGCCGATTATTTTATGAGCTAGGGAAAGATTTAAGTACCATTCAAGCATGTTGTTGAGTTCTCATATCTTCAGGTATTTCTCAAGTTTTATCACCTCTACCCTTTAGGCGGGAAGATCGATATTGTTTACTTATGGCCGAGCCAAGTACGCAAATAGATCTACCTGACTTATGTTTGCCGCAGAGCAGGCTTTTTTTTATTGGTGATAAAATAATCCGTCGCGACTTAGAAAATAATCCAATCGCATCTTTAGATCTCAACTCCGTACGTGAAGTTAGATGTAAACGCTCAATTGATTGGGGCGCAGTGCTTTTTGTTTTTTTCTGTCTGCTAGTACTCTGGGCAGTTTCGGCCTATGAAATGCCTGTGCCATGGAACTTCTTTATTCAAGTTCCGCTAGGATTGATCACATTTTGCACACTGGCCTTTGCCTTGATTGAAACTGAAGTGATTGTTATCTCCGAATCAGGAGAAGTTTCTTTTCCTGTGAGTGATGCTCCTACAGATGCTAAAGCCTTTGTGGTCAGTCTTAAAGAAAGACTTCAAGCGAAACAAGCTGTAGGCTAGAAAAAAAGAATTAACCTGGAAAATAAACAGAGTATCGATGCATCGTAAATTTCTTCCCTCCTTATTGCTTTCATTTGCTCTAATATCCTGCTGGATAGCAGTTTCAATTTATGTACAGAGTCAAAGTGGTGGAACCTCATTTAGTGCAGGAACCGGACTATCAAGATTTAAAGATGGAGTAGATTTTTCACTTTCAACAGGAGTAACTCTATTTATATTTTCCATCTTTCAAATTCTTATCGATTTTAAACTAAAAGGATCAAAAGCTCTTGCGATACTCCTTGGAGTTTTCCTTCCTCCCTTTGCAGCTTTTTTCATTAATGTAATTCCGTTATTACTCGGGGGGCCATTACGTGGAGATGCTACACTTTTAATACTTCTGCCTTTTATCGCCGCTCAATCGGCAATAACTTTAATTCCAATTTGGATAACTTATGGATTGATCTTAAATTCTATCGCAAAAGATTCAACGTCAAAAAGTGCATGGTTAAAAGCTACCGGGGCGCTAAGTCTTCTGGCTGTGATAGTAATAGCTCTTTTTGGTTTTAGCCCTAAGTCAGAGCGACCATTTGAATTGATTCGAGAAGGAAATGCAGTGGAGTTAGAAAAGTTACTTGTGGAAGGTCTTTCTCCGAATATTGTTGATAAAGAGGGAATCTCTCTTCTTCATTATGGTGTATTTCATGGGTCGCTTGATGTTGTGCGGGTACTTCTAGAGCATGGAGCAGATACGGAGTATAAGAGCTTTGATAGAAATACTGCGCTCTCCTACGTTGGGCCATATGAAGATGAGCTTTTTGATCTTGTTCTTAAGCACTCAAAGAATGTTGCTCAAGATGAACAAAGCTTTTGGAATGCGCTCAATAATAACAATCTCGAGAGAGTTAAGAAGCTCATAGCAGCAGGGCAGAGGGTCCATCTTCTACGGAGTGAAGAAGTTATCAGGATGTCCATTGATAAGAATAGTTTGGAGATGCTCAAACTTCTATTGGATTCTGGCGCAGACCCTAATTCTTCAGAGAGATATTCAAAGAGGACACCTTTAATGTTAGCCGCTGGTGCTGGAAAGATTGAGTTTGTAAAGATTCTACTAGAAAAAGGAGCAGACCCCGAACTTAAAGACAAAGATGGAAGAACCGCCAAAGATTATTCTAAGTATTCTAACTCTGATGAGGTAAAAGCTCTGCTCGAGTCACTTTCTTAGCCTTGGTCTGGGGCTACTTTTCTAGATAAAACGCTAGTAATTAGGTTTCTAAAATCCAGGACAGCAAGTGCCTTGCCAAAATGCGCCATATATGGCACACTACTAATACATGCAAGTTATTCGATCTACGGAATTTGAGCGGTGGATTACATCTGAATCTGCCAAGATTCAGGCTCTAGTAGAATCTCGCGTCTTTAGAATAGAGCATTATGACCATTTCGGAGATGCCAAGTATCTTGGTGATGGGCTTTCAGAGCTTCGATGGAAAAATGGCTTGAGAGTCTATTTTGCAAGAACTGGGGCCAGAGTAGTTTTACTCTTGCATGGTGGAGGCAAGAATGAGCAAAAAAATGACATCAAAAAAGCAAAAATTCTCCTTGAACGATATACCACTTCGCAAGCTTAAACCTGGTGCGAAGGTTCACAAGGTAAGCAGTGCCAATCGCCTCAAAGATCAAGAGCTAGTCTTTAAAGCTTTTTGGCAGTGTCTTGTTGAGGAAGATATAGAGTCATTCAAAGAAATTCTTAGAACACATCTTGAAGCTGTGCATAAAGGTCAATTGGCTAAAAAATCTAAGACTTCAAGGCGGACACTTCATCGGATTCTATCACCCGAAGGAAATCCGACGTTGAAAAATATTTCCAGTGTTATTCATGCGCTTTATGGATGACAATGGAGCAACTTGATTTTGTCACACCAGACTATTTTTCACAGCAGAAGTCTAACCGAGATTTACCTAACATCTGGATGCTTGAAGTGACTGGCGTGTTAACAGCTGAGCAAACAGCAACATTGCTAAAATTTGCCCAAGATTTGGCAGCAAAAATTGAAGACTATTCGCAGCAATGGACAGGTGAAAAATGCCTGACAACTTCCTTTTTTGAAGGAAGGTAAGAAACACCGCTGCATTAGTCTGAATTGTTTTGCTAAAGCTACAATCTCGGAAGTTTTTTTGTAATCACTATGATGCCAGCTAAAATTTATTTGCAGCCATAAGTGCGGCTGTGATATAAGTAAGTTATGTCTCTTGTTTGCTTGCAATTTACGACTACGACCACAACCCCTTAGCGGGTTAAAATATTCTTTTTTCTACAATACACTCGTTTTTTTACTCTAAACCGTCAGACAATGACGATTTAGGGTTACATCATCACAGCAGAACAATTTATAGTAGGACTCTATGAAAGTCATGAAATTCGGCGGAACATCTGTCGGTTCCCCAGAAAATATCAGAAAAGTTTGTCGTATTGTTGAGCAAGCTGCCAACGAAAAGCAAGTCCAGGCAGTTGTTGTTTCGGCATTTTCAGGTGTAACAGATCTACTCCTAAAGATATCGCACCAGGCAGAAAAAGCTGAACAACAAGCGAAGCTAACATTTAAGCAGCTCTGCGATCAGCATCTACAATACGTCGAAGAACTTTTCCCGGCAAAGCATCGTAGCTTAGTCGTTGCCACAGTTAAAACTAGTTTCAATGAACTCGAAGAACTACTGCGCGGAATTGCAACCTTAGGAGAATGCTCACCTCGTATGCGCGACCGTATTGCCGCTTATGGCGAACTTTTGTCAGCATTTATTGTTGCTAAGTTTTTTTCCGAGCAGGGACTGCAAACTACGCTTTGCGATCCACGGCAATTAATCTGCACTAATGATAAATTTGGTAACGCCCACGCAGATTTAAATGTTTCAAGTCAACGCATCCAGGCAGCTTATCAAAATATTCAAGGCTTCCTCTTATTCCCAGGCTTTATCGGGGCAACAGCTAAGGGAGATACGACAACCTTAGGTCGCGGCGGGTCCGACTACACGGCGTCAATTGTTGGCGTTGCCTTAGGAGCAGCTGAAATTGAAATTTGGACTGACGTAAATGGTGTGATGACAGCTGACCCACGAGTTGTGCCCGACGCAATTTCAATCTCACAGCTCAGTTATGAAGAAGCGATGGAACTTTCTCATTTCGGGGCAAAGGTAATTTATCCTCCAACAATTCAGCCTGCCTACGCTGCCGGAATACCGCTGCGGATTAAAAATACTATGCAACCGAGCTTCCCGGGAACAGTGATTAGTACCGGCACAATCGCTCACGAATATCTAGCAACCGGCATATCTTCGATTGAGCACGTTGCATTAATCCGTGTTCTGGGCGCAGGCATGCAAGTAGTGCCAGGTAGTGCGGGCAGGGTCTTTGCGGTGCTTTCGCAGGAGAAAATTAACGTAATCTTAATTTCACAAGCTTCCTCAGAGCACTCGATTTGTTTTGCAATTGACCCAAGTCAGACAGAACTAGCGGTGAGCGCATTGAACGAAGAATTTTCTACGGAATTTAAAGAACATAAGCTGGATACGATTATCGTGCAGGATCAATGTTCCATTATTGCACTGGTTGGCGAGAATATGCGCAACCTTCCTGGCATTAGTGGTAAATTTTTTCATGCGCTGGGGAAAAATAGCGTGAATATTATTGCCATCGCTCAAGGCTCTTCTGAATTAAATATTTCAGCAGTGATCGAGCGACACGATCGAAAAAAAGCGCTGCAAGCTGTGCATGAAACATTTTTCCTTTCCAGTATTAATAAACTCAACGTTTTTTGCGTAGGGATGGGACTGATTGCACGCACTTTGACGCAACAAATCAGTGACCAGCATCAAGAATTGATCGATCAATATCGCACTGACGTGCGCCTGCTGGGTGTCTCGAATACAAAAAAAATGCTGATCGGTGAAAACAAGTTGATGCTTGATCAACTACCGCAAATTGTTGAAACCAATGGCTCACCCGCCGCAACAGATAAATTCGTCCAGCAAATAATTGATCTCAATTTGCCAAATAGCGTTTTCGTAGACTGCACGGCAAGTGAAGCAGTGCCAGAATTCTATGAACGCTTGCTCAGTGCTAATATTTCTGTCGTCACGGCGAATAAAAAAGGACTTGCCGCAGATCTTACAAAGTATCAACTCATGAAAGCTGCTGAAAAAAAGCATAACACCCTGTTTCTCTATGAGACATCAGTCGGAGCGGGCTTGCCGGTAATTAATACACTCAAAGACCTAATCAAAAGTGGTGATACGATTCTTGAAATCGAAGCAGTCTTAAGTGGAACATTAAGTTATATTTTTAATACACTAACTGCTGCTGATTCTTTTGCGGAGATCGTTAAACAAGCAAAAGATCTAGGTTACACGGAACCAGATCCGCGGGACGATTTAAGTGGTACGGATGTAGCACGCAAACTCTTAATCTTAGCCCGGGAAGCTGGGCAGGAGATCTCAATGCCTGAGATCCAAGTGCAAAGTCTCATCCCTGAAGTTTGTCGCAAGTGTTCGGCCGAGGAGTTTCTTGCGCTGCTTAAGCTGCACGAAGCCGAAATACTTAAGCCCTTTGCCGCAGCGCTAAAGCAAGGTAAAAAATTATGTTACAGTGGAGCAATTAAAGATGGAGTTGCCAGTACTTCTCTACAAGCAATTGGACCAGAGCACCCATTTTATGGCCTCTCGGGCAGCGATAACATTATTTCCTTTAAAACCAGACGCTACCATACTCGTCCGTTGATCATTAGAGGACCTGGGGCAGGGGCAGATGTTACGGCTGCCGGGGTTTTTGCTGATATCCTACGGGTAGCGATATGAAAAATCTCTCCACGGTGAAAGTCTTTTCTCCAGCAACAGTTGCCAATGTGGCGTGTGCATTTGATGTATTAGGTTTTGCACTTGAAAGTGTTGGGGATTTAATCACTGCACACAAAACTAAGGTGCCCGGGGTGAAGATTACAAAAATTATCTCACCCTATGGAGAACTTTCCCTTGATCCAAAGCATAATACTGCCTCTGTCGCAGCACAGACATTGCTGAAAAATTTGGACCCTGGACTTGGGTTTGAACTTGAGATTGAAAAACAAATGCCAATCGGAAGCGGACTTGGTTCTAGTGCAGCAAGTGCGGCAGGCGCAGTGTTTGCGCTAAATGAATTATTAAACCGCCCTTTTACACAAAAAGAACTGATTACATTTGCGATGGAGGGGGAGCGTGTTGCTGCAGGTGTGGCGCATGCTGATAACGTAGCCCCGGCATTACTCGGCGGATTTACCTTAGTTAGACAGGGACTGCCATTGGATGTGGTCAAAATTCCTTTCCCCGAACAATTAGTAATCGCTGTAGTTTGTCCATTGATTGAAGTTCGGACTGAAGATGCACGTAAAATACTTAAAAAATTGATTCCATTTAAGCGTGTGGTTGAGCAGTTCGGTAACATTGCGGGACTAGTCGCGGGGCTATGTCAGAAAGATCTAGAGCTGATTGGTCGGTCGCTGCAAGATGTAATTATCGAACCTGAACGGGCAATTTTGATCCCTGGATTTAAAGAAGCAAAGCAAAGTGCCCTTGATGCTGGAGCACTTGGCTGTAGCATTTCGGGAAGTGGACCTGCGTTATTTGCATTTTGTAAAGATTTAGCTCAGGCCCAAAAAGTTGCAGATGCGCTAGCGCTACAGTTTAAAAAGATTGAGATCGATAGCTTGGTGTTTACTTCAGCGATTAATCGCACAGGGTGTGCCGTGGTTGAAGGGCAATGAAATTCTATAGCACTAAAGATCGCTCTGTTAGTGTCAGCCTCAAAGAAGCTGTGATCAATAATCTCCCCGCTGGCGGGGGATTATATCTACCAGAGGAAATTCCGCGAATTCAACCCGGCCAGTTAGAAAGCTTAGCAAGCCTATCGTTTCCGGAGCATTCATTCGAGATACTGCATACACTTTTAACTAATTCTCTTCCGCGCAAAATTTTAGAAGCGATTTGCTACAAAGCATTTAGTTTTGATGTCCCGTTGGTTCGTCTTGCCACAAATCTTTATACACTTGAACTATTTCATGGACCAAGCCTGGCTTTTAAAGATTTTGGCGTGCGTTTCATGGCCGAGTTACTTACTTACTATCATGATGGTAGAGATCTTACTGTTTTAACTGCAACTTCAGGAGACACAGGAGGGGCAGTTGCTGCCGCTTTTTACGCGCGTAAAGGTTTCGACGTTTTTATCCTTTATCCGTCTGGGAAAGTGAGCGCACTTCAGGAATTACAAATTGCCTCACTCGGTGGAAATGTTAGGGCGATTGAAGTTGACGGAACATTTGATGATTGCCAACGACTTGTGAAATCAGCACTAGTCGATCAAAAAATTCTTGCACGACGAACGTTCTGCTCAGCAAATTCAATTAATGTGGCGCGATTATTGCCCCAAATCTGCTATTATTTTTGGGCCGTCACCAAGCTTCCTGCTAAAACCAGCCCAATTTTTTCTGTCCCGTCAGGGAACTTTGGAAATGTCACGGCTTGCTTATTAGCTAAACAGATGGGACTGCCGGTAAAAACTGTCGTTGCTGCGACAAATGTAAATGACATTGTGCCGCGGTATCTTCGATCGGGAAATTATGAGGTGCAGCAGTTTAAATCGACACTTGCTAATGCAATGGATATTGCTGACCCGAGTAACTTCATTCGCATCCAGGCGTTGTATCAAGACTCACTTGAGAAATTACAGTCTGAGCTGCAGGCATTTGCCTTTTCTGATGAGGAAACAAAAGCTGCAATTGCGTTCCTTTATCGTCAATATCGCTATAGCAGCGAGCCTCACGCTGCGATTGGCTATTTGGGGCTGAAATTGCTTTTGCAGCAGGATCCAAATTCTATCGGCGTATTTCTGGGCACGGCGCACCCACTAAAGTTTAAGGATATTGTTGAGCCAATTCTTGCTACTCAACTAGCTGAACCGGCGGAAGTTTCCAAATTTAAGGATGCAAAAAAGCGATCAATAAAAATTTCCGCGCAGCCTGCTGATTTGGCTACAATTCTTACTGCCTAAAATTTTTGCAATATTTGCTTGGCAGGGGATAGATTGATTGTCAAGAATTGCTTGGAAAGCACCCTAGATCCAGCGTCTGACACTACGTTTGTAAAGGCTAAACTTCTCGCCAAAGATTTTCTCCATAAAGATTTCTTCGCGTAAGACGTATTGATTGTGGATGATCAAAAAGAATCCGAGCACAATTAAAAAAGGAATGAGTGAACCTAAGAGTAGGGCAATGCCGATCAGGATAATTGCCATGCCTAAATAGATTGGATTTCGGCTATATTTAAATGGTCCAGAGGTGATTAATGCAGTTGACTCCTTAAATGGACGAAGTGGGGTTTCGTGTTTACGAAAGAGCGAGGCGCAATAAATTACAAGCACAAAACCAAATAAAATTAATAAAAGGCCCGTTAGGAAAATGAAGGGGTTCAGCGTGTAAAGCTTAATATTTGGTGAAAAATAATGTGTAAGTAACATCCCAACAATTGAAAGCAGTAGCCAAATTGGCGGTAGAATTTGCATATTTATTCTCTAAACGCTTATAACATAGCTCAAAGCTAAAAAGGTTAAAAGTTTAAGTCCTCTATGTCTGGATACTTGCCGAAACGTCCTAGTGAATTTCATAAAATCCCACACGCGCGTCTGGCAATTATTGCTAGCATGTGGCACCGCGAATGTGTCCAGTCGATGATAGATCGCGCTTGCAGGGAGCTTGATGCGCTTGGAGTTAAGGCGCAAAATATTTCTGTACATTACTTGCCAGGTGCCTATGAATTGCCGCTTGCTGCTCAGTTACTATTTGAGAGAGAGCAAAAGTTAGACGCGATTCTTGCTTTTGGAGTTGTGCTTAAAGGTGGCACTACGCATGACCTTACAGTGCTGCAGAATGTAGTCCAAGGTTTTGCTGAAGTATCACGTCGCTATGGAAAACCAATTATCAATGAAGTGATCGGAGTTGTAAAAATCGAAGATGCCGTCAAAAGATCTGCCGATGATCTCTTGAATAAAGGTTTAGAAGCAGTTTTTGCTGTATCTGAATTATTACATTGGAATAATTCTCTAAAACCGCCAGCTTAACTTGCGCTTTCCCTAGAAACTATACTGGCCTTTGCAGCACATATCTGTATGCGCTAACTTTACCAAGAAAATTCTTAGTATTTTGGAGAGTCAGCAATGGGCCTTAACAATTTCAGTAAAAACGCAACACTACTTAAAGAAACAGATCCAGAAATATATAATGCCATTATTGGAGAAGAACAGCGCGAATACGAAGGCATCGAATTAATCCCATCTGAAAACTACACCTATCCTGAGGTATTTGTCGCCAATGGATCCGTTTTGACAAATAAGTATGCAGAAGGTTACCCCAAAAGACGCTACTACGGCGGACAGACTTATACTGATATTGTAGAAAGTATCGCAATCGAGCGTGCTAAGCAGGTTTTTCGTGCTGAGCACGCCAATGTTCAACCACTTTCTGGTTCGCCAATGAACCAAGCCGTATACCTGGCTTTTTGTAAGCCTGGGGACACAATTTTAGGGATGGATCTCTCCCACGGCGGACACTTAACGCATGGCGCTCCTGTGTCACACATGGGCAATATTTTTAACTTCGTTCGTTACAAAACAGATCCGGAAAATCAAGGTAAAATTGACTTTGACGAACTTGCCAAAGTGGCACGAGAGCACAAACCTAAAATTGTACTTTGCGGTTACACCTCTTATCCGCGCGATTATGACTACGCTGACTTTAAGAAAATCGCCGATGAAATTGGCGCAATTACAATGGCAGATGTTTCACACATTGGTGGTTTAATTGCTGGTGGTGCAATGCGAAACCCCATGGACTACGGCTTTGATATCATGACCACAACAACTCATAAATCATTACGCGGACCACGGGCCGGAATGATTTTATGTAAAGAGAAATTCGCAAAAGCGATTGATAAGTCAGTTTTCCCGGGGTTGCAAGGTGGACCACACATGCATACTATTGCCGCAATTGCGATCACCTTAGGGAAGGCTTTACAACCTGAGTTTAAACAGTACGCTGCGCAAGTTATAAAAAACTCTAAAGTGTTGGCAGAAACATTGATGGGTCAAGGCTGTAAGTTAATTACCAATGGCACCGACAATCACATGTCTGTGATGAACACAGTTAAAAGTTTCGGAATTGATGGGAAATTAGCTGAAGAAGTTTTAGACCAGGTCTTAATAACAACAAACAAACAAGTTATTCCGGATGATCCAAACCCACCGCTTAAGCCCAGCGGCATTCGCCTAGGCACTCCTGCTGCTACGGCGCGTGGTATGAAAGAAAGTGAAATGAAAAAACTCGGTAACTGGATGGTCCAAGCTTTAAAACATCATACTGAGTCAACCACGCTAGAATCAATCAAGCAAGAAGTTAAGGCGTTTTGTCGTAATTATCCGATCCCAGGAATGTAAGACAAGTTTATTTTAAGAGGAGGCAGCAGATATGAAATTTGAAACACTTAAAGCTAAAGACATTATGATTTCTCCTGTTTTAACAGTAGCAGAATCAAGTAGTTTGGCTGAAACATGGAAATTATTTTCAGAGAATAAAATTACCGGTGCTGGCGTTATAGATGAAGAGGGCGAATTCGTTGGGGTTATTTCACAAACCGATATCCTCAGAGAAACAGCCGCGGAATCATTAGAAGGCTTCGCGCATACACTTTACTATATGGAACTCCCGTATTTGGAAGGAAATTATTGGCCTTCACAGACTAATACTCTCGAGGAAATTACAGTTGGTGAAGTTATGAACTCTGAACCTGTATGTGCGGATGTTTCCAGCACAGTCCCTGAGCTTGCGACACTGATGAGAAATCACAAAATTCATCGAGTTTTTATTACAGAAAAGGGCAAGCTTGCAGGCATCGTTTCAACTATGGATATGATTAAGATCCTTGAATGCCAGTAAAGCAGAGTTATAACTGACTCCAGATTTTTGACTGCCTAAGTTTGATCTACGAAGGCATTAATATGTCAAATGCATGTCAATATTGCATACGCTGTACGATCAGGTGCTTTTTCAACAATGTTTTATTTATGAGCTACTGATGATAAATAGTGCATGAATTGATGGTAAACACTTGAAGACCAAAATAAAAAATGAAATTAAAAATGTCTTACTTGTAACGATTGGTGTCCTTGCTGCAGGAATGGGGATTAAGGGGTTCTTGCTATCGAGTAACTTCATCGACGGGGGAGTTACTGGCGTTTCCATGTTGCTTGCTAAAATTTCAAGCATTCCATTATTTATACTGCTGCCACTAATTAATCTGCCATTTATTGCCACAGCCTATAAGACTCTTGGACGTGCTTTTGCAATTAGGAGCATTTGTGCGATTGGAGCACTAGCATTCACTTTAGCAGCTGTTCCCTATCCTGATGTCACACCAGATTTACTACTTACGGCAATCTTTGGCGGGGTTTTTATTGGAGCCGGGATCGCTTTTGCAATGCGTGGTGGCGCTGTGCTTGACGGTACAGAAATCGCAGCGCTTTTAATTTCTAGCCGTTTTGCAGTGCTGCGAGTTGGTGATGTGATCTTATTGTTTAATGTCTGCTTATTTTTGCTCGCCATCAGCACTTTGGGAGTTAATGAAGCATTATACTCAATCTTAACTTATTTTGCAGCCGCAAAAACATTGGATTTTGTGCTTTATGGCATTGATGAATATACAGCAATCACTGTGATTTCAGAGCGTAACACTGAAATCCGGGAACGTATTACAATCGATCTCAAGCGCGGCGCTACAATTTATAAAGGCTATGGAGGGATGAGTGGCGTCGAGCAGAATATCTTACATTGCGTGATCACACGTTTAGAAATTGGCAAGGTCAAGCATTTGATTAAGGAAGTAGACCCACAAGCGTTTTTGTTTTTTCATCCATTATCTGGCGTTGAAGGCGGAGTCATGAAAAGTAAGGGGATTATTCACCATGCAGGAAATAACGTGGGCTGATTTTGAGAGAGTTGAGTTAAGAGTGGGCACGATTATTGAAGTTGAGGATTTCCCGCAAGCTCGTAAGCCTGCATATAAGCTCAAGATTGATTTCGGTGAATTTGGCATTAAGCAATCAAGTGCACAAATCACAACGCATTATGCCAAGGCAGAACTTATCGGTAAGCAAATCCTAGGCGTGATTAATTTCCCCAACAAGCAAATTGCCAATTTTTTCTCTGAATGTTTGACCACTGGACTTCCTGATGAAACTGGCGCAGTTGTCTTGGTGAGCCCTGACAAGAAAGTTCCAAATGGCGCTAAGCTCTTTTAGCTCTTGTCGACTGAAAGTTAGTTGGAAATCGGCATTTTTTTACTGCTTCGCATGCGTGGCAGTTATCCCACTACTAAACCCTGAGCACTTGAGGTTTTGCTATTTACAGTTTGCTTATCCAGTAACAGTGTTAGCTTTTTGTATTTGGTTAGTTCGATTAGTTAGCCTAGCTTTTCACAGTAAACTTTCACGTCAGACTTTTGTTTGTAGTTTTATTGCTAGCCTGACAATTTGCGCCTTAATTTTTCAAGCAAATCATAGTGAATTTAGAGTTTTTGCTGATGAAGTAGAATTGCTTGCGACTTCTAAGGCAATGTATTTTGACAAGGGAGTTTCTTATCAAACAACTAGCTATCGTGATACGACCAGAGCGAGAATGTCAAAATCAGATTTTGACATTCGACCGACACTCTATCCTTTTATCGTCCATCTCTTTCACCACGGCCTAGGATATCAACCGCAAAACTCAATTCGAGCAAATGGGCTAATTTGTTTCCTCTTACTACAGGCAATTTTCCTTTTTGTAAGTCAATTTTATGGCCTGGGTGGCGCTCTTACCGCGACACTTTTTGTTGCCGCGCATCCGATTGTTGCATTAACGGCGACTTCTGGCGGCTATGACTTAACGTCTACGTTTTTTCTTTTTTTATCGCTGACGTTAAGTTACCAAGTTCTACAGAAAAGGTCTCCGCAGCTTGAAGCTTTGCTCGAGGCGACTTTAGTGTTACTAGCACTGACACGTTTTGAATCCGTCTTATATAGCCTAATCATTGGCGGGTTTTTCTGCTGGAGCAATGTATTGACGCCTAAGCGAGGACTTTTTTTTCTAAGTCCGATTTTCTTAGCACTGCCAGTGTGGCTGCGTTTTGCAAAGATTGAGCATCCGATTTTACGTAGTGAAACAAAGCTTTTTTCGTTTGAGTCATTTCTTTCGAATAATCTTGTTTTCTTAAAAAGCCTCACCTCTTTTGGTGTTGAAACATTTCCCTTTAGTCCAGCATTACATCTGACAGGACTCTTTGGTTTGGGCCTACTCGGCGTTAAATTATTTCAGCAACGAAAAAATATTAGTTCCAGCACGAAAATGTTTGCATTGTTACTTTCGACTGTAAGCGTGACTTTTTGGATAATTATCACTGCCCATTTTTGGTCTAAAATTACAGATCCGTTCGTCTATCGACATTACTTGCCAGTTACCTTAGTGCTCTCAATTTTAGCACTTCCTGCAGTTGTGCTAGTACTCAGAAAATTGAGGGCAAACTTAATTTTGGCCTCAGTTCTAGCACTGTTTGTTTTCGTGCTTTCAGTCCCCAAGGCAATGCAACTGACTTCCATGCGTAACGGTAGATTTGCTGCCCGTTATTATCAGGCGCTAGAGTATTTAAAGCAGTCAAAGCAGGAGAAAATATTAGTGATTGGCGCTGTGCCTCTGCAATATACGGTCAATGGCTTTGATGCACTTGATTTTTTAGGAGCAAATCACCAAGCGCAGAAAATCATCGAGCTCAAACAGCAGAAAATCTATGATCGAGTCTTTGTTGTTCAGACATTTTATCCAACAAAGCAGAGGATTAAGAATAACGAACGCCTGAGCAAGAGCCTAGCAGATCGTGCAGTTAGGCATCACGAAGAAGTGCTTGAATATTATAAGCGTGAATTAGATGAGCCCTGGCTTAAAATTAGTGAAATTATTTAAGAGTAGTGCCTGGTTTTTTCGTTTGGCGGATGGCATTTCGCTTTAAATTTTACTATGATTCCGTTCACTGCAAGGGAAAATTTTATGACTACTTCTCATATTGATCGAGATCAGGAATTTCAGCAGCGTATTCAAGCTGGTGATACAATTGAGCCCAGGGACTATATGCCCGAGAAATATCGTCGGCAATTAATCCGTATGATCTCTCAGCACGCACATTCTGAAGTTGTAGGAATGCTTCCTGAGGGCAACTGGATTACGAGGGCGCCTAGTTTGAAGCGCAAAATGGCACTGCTTGCAAAGGTACAAGATGAAGCAGGGCACGGCCATTATTTATATAGTGCAGCTGAAACGCTTGGTGCTGACCGCGACGAGCTCATTCTGGAATTACTAACTGGCAAAGCAAAGTATTCGAGCATTTTTAATTATCCATCCTTAACCTGGGCAGACATGGGAGTTATCGGCTGGATGGTTGACGGGGCAGCGATTGTCAATCAAACAATGCTTGCAAAATGCTCCTATGGGCCATATTCGCGAGCAATGATTCGGATCTGCAAGGAAGAGAATTTCCACAAAAAGCAAGGGGTTGAACTCGTTGCGACTTTAGCGCAGGGAACACCGGCGCAAAAAGCAATGGTGCAAGATGCTGTCAACCGTTGGTGGTGGCCATCTTTAATGATGTTTGGGCCACATGATAAAGATTCGCCGAATAGTGATGATTTGATGCGCTGGAAAGTTAAATTGAAAAGCAATGACCAACTGCGCCAGAGATTTATCGATATGACAGTTGAGCAGGCCCATGCGATGGGTTTAAGTATACCTGACAAGGATTTAAAGTTTAATGATCAGTCCGGGCATTGGGAAATTGGGCCAATTAGCTGGGATGAATTTAAGGCCGTGATTAGTGGCAATGGCCCCTGTAACAGCGAACGAATAGCTGCGAGAAATAAAGCTCATGAGGCTGGTAAATGGGTTAGAGACGCAGCAATGGCCTATGCTGACAAAGGCAATAAAGATAATAAGTTAGCCGCTTAGAATTAGCCGAAAATTAGCCACAAGGGATTATAAGTTTTAACTTAGATGAAATGAAAGAGTAAATTTTTATGGCAAATCAAATAACAGATCTGTGGGAAGTTTTTACTCAAGAACAGCACGGCGCAGCGCATGTTCATGCCGGGAGCCTGCATGCCCCGGATGCAACACTTGCTTTGCAGAATGCCCGCGATGTTTTTGGCCGCCGAGGGAAAGTTGTAAATATTTGGGTAGTCGCTTCACACGCAATCACTGCTTCTGAATCTTTGGTTGACCCTGAGGAGCTTGACCATAATAAGGTTTATCGTCATCCACAGTTTTATGAAATTCCTAAAGGGATGAAAAATGTCTAAATTTGATAGTCAAATTGCAACTTTTGCAACTTATCTCGGTGATGACATGCTTGTGCTGGGCCACCGTTTATCGGAGTGGTGCGGACATGGGCCGATGTTAGAAGAAGACATTGCGCTAACGAATATTGCGCTTGATTGTGTTGGGCAGGCTAAATTTTATTTCGACTTAGCTGGAAGGCTTGAAAATCAAGGTCGTGATGCCGACAAACTCGCCTATTGGCGAGATGAAAGGGAGTTTAAAAATTGCGTCTTGGTTGAACTTCCCAAGGGCGATTTCGGAGTAACAATTTTGCGACAATTTCTTTATGAAACATTTTACGATTTGGTTTTAGCAGATCTAACAAACTCCAAATTCGAACCTTTAAAAGACCTTGCGCTACGCGCAAAACGCGAAACAAACTACCATCTGAAGCACACAACTGAGTGGATTTATCGTCTGGGAACGGGCACAGCAGAAAGTCACAAGCGCATGCAAGTAGCTTTGGATTACCTCTATCGCTATACAGCAGAATTATTTGCTGATGATGAAGTTCTAGATGCATTAAGTAGAGAGCAAATTGCACCTAAGTTTTCCAGCCTAAAACAGAGCTGGGTCAATAAAGTTCAGACAGTATTACAAGCTGCGACACTTGAAATCCCAACACCGGTTCAGGGATTTTCTCTCAATGGCAGGCTTGGACGACATAGTGAGCATTTAGGACATATGCTTAGCGAAATGCAAATTGTTGCTCGCTCACACCCAGGAGCTACGTGGTAGAGCGAACTCAAACAGTTCCCTCCAACGCAGACATTTTAGCTGTATTGGCAGAAGTTTTCGACCCGGAAATTCCAACGCTTTCTGTGCTCGATCTGGGCATTGTGCGTGAGGTTGAAGCTAGTGCTTCAAAAATCAAAGTCAAAATTACACCTACCTACTCGGGTTGCCCGGCAATGCAGATGATTGAAAATGATATCAAGCAGGCGCTTGGCACTAAATATACATTACCAATCCAAGTTGACGTTGTGCTTGCTCCCGCTTGGACGACAGAGTGGTTGACTGAAAAGGGTCGTGCGGGCTTGAAAGCTTCAGCAATTGCTCCCCCAGACAAGCTCGTTACTCTGGGTAAGCAAACACCAGCTTGTCCTTACTGTAACTCTCGCGAGACAGAAAAAACTAGTGAATTCGGCTCAACAGCTTGTAAAAGTTTTTATCGTTGCAAAGCGTGTTTACAGCCGTTTGATTATTTCAAAGAGCTCTAGGGTCTGTCGCGAAACTAAATTTCTACTGCGAAATGCATATTTTGGCTGCGACTGTATCAGGGGCCCCAAAAAAATCTTGCGACGTGTCGCAGGCTTACACGCCTCAGATTTTTTAGACCCTTCCTTGTCTCACTCAAAATCTGCAATTCTCGTCACGAAATTTCATTTCGCGATAGACCCATCTAAATCAAAAACTATGGGCCGTTATAAAACATAAAAAAGAATTGGATGGGGCTGGGTAAGTGGCGCAAAGCCTCAAACTCAAGCCCCATCTTCTTCCTGAGTCCTACTAGCTATTCCGTAGATTTTGACATCTGGGAAGAAATTGAGAGAGCTAGCTACATCGAGACCAATTGCGGTCCAGTGTGGAGAGTGGTCAGTGTAGCTGTTTAAGTCTCGATCCTCCAGAATCATTGAAGGTGTAATCAGTGTAGCGACATGCACTATCTGATCTCCGTAAACCACCAAGAAAAGCTCTACGCATTCAAGAATTTGCGAGCAAATCACGGTGATTTGCGTGTTCGACACGGGCAGTGTTGACCTGAAAACAGATAACTTTTGCAGATTATCAAGATGTGTTCGATCGCTAAGCCAGCTTTGACTTACACCGCTCTGGACTTTCAGAGCTAGCCTAGAAAAAGAAGTTCTCTCGACGCCACTTTTAGTATCGTTAACGATCTTGAAGAATAAAGCCTGAATCAGGCTTGACGCTCTAGATCGAAGCGGAGATTGTGCGCTACCTGCGTCGATTGGTACTTCCAAGCAAACTTGTTTTGTAAACAGTTGTTTGCTTTCCACGACTGCTGAAGCTGCAAAACTTACATCCACCACGTGTTGATGGATTGGGGAACAGTCGTGCGCACTTAAAATAACGACGCTCTTTCCAAGCTTCCGCTTAACGACTAGCGATTGTCCATCGGGCAGCTCAAAGTGCAGTAGCTGAAGCTCTTCAGGGCTACATCCTGGAGTTTGTTCATCTGCTAAGCAGGCCACGGAAAAGCCAAAAGGATGCTCTACGTTACCCTGTGCAGGAGAAACAAGCATGATTTCAAAACGAGGAGGCGTACTTGATGTTGCTTGTCCGAAAACGGAGCTTGCAACCAACGCTGTTAAGTGACGAGTGATTTTCAATGTTTCCATTTTCTATTCCTTGATGTGAACCAATTTTTGGAGGCCAAGCCCCCGAAGGTAAAACCTTTTTGGCCCACAGTCTTTTGCTTTGCTGCAAGGCAAATAAAAAGACTGTTTTAAGAATTACTAATATAAAATTGAGAAAGAGCAGCGTTGAAGATAAAAAACGCTGTTACGGTTTTGCCAGTAACTTTGCAAGGATAGCAAAGTTACTGGCAAAATTCAAAATTGGACTAAGTAGCCTTTGGTGCCCAGCTATTACACCAACCTTTTGCAGAGACTAGACCGTCCATAAATAAAGCGCATTTGCCCCATTCGCCTTCTTGACCTTCGACTTTTAGACCGCCCTGCTGCCAAAGCATGCAATTGTTGCAAAACTGAGTTTCTGCTCCTGCTGCGGCAACCTTAGGAAATTTTCCCTTGTCGACTTTTCCTTTGTCATGTTGATAACCCATGGAAACGGCAATCGGGCTACTTAACTCAAGTGCTTTTGTTGGCGTAGCCGGTGCTTGAGCAACTGCACGCTTGCCTAAAGTAACTAGAGCTGGTGCTGCACTTAAAGTCAGCAAACTTTTCTTAATAAATTCTCTTCTCTGCATAATTCTCCTGTAATCAAATGATGGGATGAGAGTATTAATCCGTTGTTTGCAGAGCAAGCATTCAAATGATTGATATACCGAAATCGAAAAGTGCTAATCTTTAATTTGTGACGCTAGATTAATTTCATCAAGCATCGGATGCCCAATTTTCGAGCGTTTCTACAACGTTTGCTAGAAATGTATTCGCCGTAAATCCGTCAAGCACGCGGTGGTCGATAGTTAAAGTTAAATAGACACAAGGCCTAATTTCAATAGCGTCTTGTCCATGCTTTGTAATTACCTTGGCGCGCTTCTCAATTTTCCCAACGCCTAGAATCGCTGATTGTGGCTGAAGAATAATTGGTGTGGCTAATAAACTTCCACTTGTTCCATGGTTTGTAATCGTAAAGGTTCCGCCGCGGATATCACTCGTCTCAAGTCGTCCAAGCCGGGCACGATCAGTTAAGTCTGCTACAGACTTTGCCAATTCTTTAAAATTCTTCTGCTCAGCAGCATGCAGCACCGGAACAACTAAGCCTTCAGGGATTGCAACGGCTAGGCCAATATTACAGGTGTCAAAAAGTTCAATCGTGTCTTGATGTAGCCTGCTATTTACTTCAGGCACAGTTTGTAGCGCCTTAATGGCTGCAGTGACGAAATAGGGAGTAAAAGTTAATTTGATTTCATCGTTAAGAAAGGGCGTTTTATGAACTTCACGATGCGCAAAAACTCTAGATAAATCAGCTTCCATCACAGCGGTTACGTGCGGCGCAGTGCGCAGCATACTGGTCACCATATTCTGGGCGATAGTTTTACGCATTGCCGTAAGTGGAATGTGATGTGAAGGAATTTGCGGGCGAGGGTCGCTATTATTTTTTAAATAGTTCTCAACATCTTCAAGCGTAATTCTGCCACCGCGCCCAGTGCCCGAAATTGAGTCAGCAGACAAATTGTGATCCTTGATTAGTTTACGCACAGCTGGACTTAAATCAGCGTTGACTTGAGCTGCACTCGTTGGAGTTGAAGATTTTACTGCAACTTTTTCCGGCGCTGCGTTAGTTGTTGAACTTGCTGTGGCTCCAACCCGAAGACTACCTAGAATATCACCTGGCTCAACTTTATCACCTTCGTTTTTTAAGATCGCTTCAATTACACCAGCAGCAGGAGCCGGTATTTCGAGTGAAACTTTGTCGGTGCTGATTTCAACTAAGGGCTCGTACTGCTCAATGAATTGACCAGGTTTTTTGAGCCACGAGGATACAAAAGACTCACTGCCTTCTCTTTGGTCTGCAGGGAAAAGAATTTTAATCACGTCCGACATTGAACACCTTTATGTTTCAATTATTTTCTTCATAGTTTCGATCATCAAATCAACCGAAGGGATGACATGATCCATTAAATTCATATTGTGTGGAATGGGAATATCGTCAACTGCTAAACGCTCAATTGGAGCATCGAGCGAAAAGAATGCTTCTTTTGCAACGGTTGCACTGATTTCTGCACCAAAACCACAAGTAGCATAGTCTTCATGCACAATTAATAAACGACGACACTTTTTCACAGCCCCGAGTACGGCTTCTCGATCCCAAGGCACCAGTGTGCGTAAGTCAAGTAAGGTGCACTCGAAACCTGATTTTTCACAAGCTTCGTCAATACGCTCAACCATTGCCCCCCAAGTGACAATCGCGAGCTCATTTCCTTCACGGATTGTACGCGCTTTACCCAGTGGCAGGACAAAATCATCACCCGGATAGGGTCGTCTAGCCCAGGCATTGTCTAAGAGGTGACGGTGTTCAAAGAAAATACTCGGGTTATTGCTACGCAGCGCGGCACGTAAAAGCCCTACAGCATCTTCAGCGTTTGAAGGCACAAGCACTTGCCAGCCCACAGAATGAATCCAGGCAACTTCATCAGAAACACTGTGCCAAGGGTCACCGCACTTTGCAAAGCCTCCAGGAATGCGTACCACCATTGGTGCTGCAAAACGATTTGCCGTGCGCCAGCGCATTGTTCCAATGTTATGCAGCTGCTCTGTTGCCGGGTCAGCGTATTTTCTAAACTGAATTTCAGGAACAGGTAAAAGTCCATTTAAAGCCAGCCCGACTGAGCGGCCAATAATACCTTCTTCGGAAAGACTGGTATCAAAGACTCGGTTTGTTCCGAATTGTTCTTGCAAGCCAAGTGTTGCTGCATGAACTCCGCCTTTAGGGCCAACATCTTCACCGAAAACTAACACCTTTGGGTTAATTTTTAATTCATGTTCAAGCGTGCGACGGATTGCGGTGAGCATATTAATTCTAGTTGGCTCAGAATTTGGCACGCTGCTGCTTTGTGGAAAAGTGTGTCCTTCGGGAAGTAGCCCTCCGACTTTTTGTAAGGCTAAGTTTTTTGCATTTGGCGGAGTAAAATCGAAGACGAAATCAAAGATTTTTTCAGCATCAGGTTCACGACGCTTTAAGGCCGCATCGAGTGCTTGTGAAACTTCGCTTTTCACCTGCTCTTCAATTGCGGCGATGTTTGTCTGTGGGAGAATTGCGTTACTGAGATATTTAATCAAAGCTGCTAGCGGATCGCGAGCAAGTTCGCTGTCAATTAAGTCCCTTGTTTTATAGGCTTGAGTATCCTGTCCGGAATGACCAGAAAGCCTTGGGACAGTTAAGCGGACCAGGGCCGGGCCCTTCCAGCTACGCACGTGGGTTAATGCGTCTGTGAAAAGTTTTGCTGTTTCAACAGGGTCAGAGCCATTGCCATCATAAATATTTAAATTGGAAAAACTAGCAAGATTCTTAGCAATATTTGCTCCTGGGGTTTGCTTTTCGCTTGTTACAGAAATCGCATACTGGTTATCCTCAATGTAGAAGAGTACGGGCAGTGATAAAGTTGTGGCGATTGTTAAGGCTGACCAAAAACCATTGGTAGCAACCGACCCTTCACCACCGAGCACAACTGCAATTGCGCCTTGGCAAGTTTGATCGCCTAATTCTTGCGCACGGTAGACTAAGCCTTGAGCCCAGCCAACAGTTGGCGTGTATTGCGAGCCAACGTCACCTGACATCGGCAAAACTGTGGCTTTACCTTGTGAAGGTAAATTACAAACCACACCGATATCTCTGCCATCACTAAATCCACCAGACTTCATTAACGGACCAGCAAAAGCATCTTCGATTGTAAGTCCTTGAGTTAAAAGAATTGGCCTGCTGCGATAATATGCAGAGATTGAATCTCTTGGATGATTAATCAATGAACCAAGGATAATTTGCGGGACATCGTGGCCTCGTGCAGAAAACTGATAAATTACTTTTTTCTGTGGCAAGAGCTCAGTCTCTTCAAGACGATCGATTTCACGCGAAATCAAACACGTTCTTAAGACCTCAAGCCAATTAATTTCCTGCTGCGATTTTGCCATATTCCGTCGGAATAACCCCTTTTGAGATAGCCGAGGATGCCAAGAGAATGAAGGATAATCAACAACTCTTTAATCTACAATATTAATAGGGTATATATGCCTTCCATGACTTACGAAACGCTCAAAATAGAATCTTCCTGTACAACTTTTATTATTGCCCTAAATCGTCCGGACAAATTGAATAGCTTTAATCAGCAACTTTCGACTGAGCTCATCAATGTGCTTTCACTGGCACGTGATGACGAATCAATACGCGCGATTATTATTACTGGAATGGGGCGAGCATTTTCTGCTGGTCAGGATCTACAGGAATTCGAGGGGAGTAATTGGCCTAAGCTCGGGGCGATTCTACAACATCGCTATAACCCGATTGTGGAACTCCTACGCACCATCCCTAAACCGATCATCGCTGCAGTCAATGGCCCTGCTGCAGGAGCAGGTGCTAATCTTGCGTTGATGTGCGACTTGGTAATTGCCGCAGAAGAGAGTTCTTTGATGCAGGCCTTTATTCATGTGGGACTGGTTCCCGATACAGGTGGAACTTTCATTTTGCCGCGCTTAGTTGGAATGCATCAGGCCTTTAGACTTGCGGCTTTAGGCGAAAAACTTACTGCACAAGATGCTTTTCAGCTTGGACTTGTTTATAAAGTTGTAGCTGGCGGACAGTTAATGGAAGAAGCTCAATCGATGGCCAGCAAATTAGCGCTACTGCCTACTCAAGCAATTGGTCATTTAAAAGAAGCATTGAATAGCTCCCTCAGTCATAATCTCTTTGAGCAGTTAGAAATGGAAGTTAATCTTCAAACAAAATGTGGTGAAACGGCTGATTTTACTGAGGGCGTAAAATCTTTCCTCGAGAAGCGTAAGCCACATTTTATTGGTAAATAGTGCAATCAATTAACTCACGGGCAAAATTATGCTGGCTAAAGTTTATTTATGAATCATACAAAAGTTATTGGTATTGTTGGGTTAGGCACGATGGGTGCCGGTATTGTTGAAGTCTTTGCGCGACAAGGGTATCAGGTCATTGCTTGTGATGCTGATGAAAAGCAAGTTAACTCCTTAGTCCAACGCGTGCGGAACTCGCTTAGTCAATTAGTTTCACGTGGTAAACTTACCATTGAAGAATGCGAACAAAGTCTGGCGAAGATCAAAGCATCAAGGGATTTTTCACAGCTTCGTCCCGTTAATTTTTTAATTGAAGCCGTGGTTGAAGATCTGACTGCCAAACACGCACTTTTTCGTTCACTTGAACCGCAAGTCAGTGAAAACACAATTATTGCAACAAACACTTCTTCACTCTCAATTGCTGCTCTTTCTCGGGCCTTTAATCAGCCACAGCGTTTTATCGGCGTGCATTTCTTTAATCCCGCCACGCGAATGCAGCTAGTTGAGCTTATTCCCTCGCTGCAAACAGCAACACAGTGCACCACGGAGGCAAAAAAATTAATCCAATCACTTGAGAAAACAGTCGTGATTGCTAAAGATACGCCGGGATTTATTGTGAACCGCGTGGCGCGACCATTTTATGTTGAGGCTTTAAGAATTCATGATGAGGGAATTGCCGATCCTGCAACAATTGACTGGGCGATGAAGAAATTCGGCGGCTTTAAAATGGGGCCATTTGAGTTGATGGATTTAATCGGACACGATGTGAACTATGTTGTGACTGAAACTGTGTTTCAAGCAACTTATGGAGACTCGCGCTATCGGCCTTCGATTACACAGAAACGCTTACTCGAGGCAGGGCTTTTAGGGAAGAAAACTGGGCGTGGGTTCTATGATTACCGAGATGGGGCGCAGCTTCCCGAGCCGAATCAAGATCAAAAGTTAGGCCAGCAAATTTTTGAGAGAATTATTGCAATGCTAATTAATGAGGCCACTGAAACACTACACTGGAAAGTTGCCTCACGCGAGGATATTGACGCCGCTGTGACTCTTGGCGTTAACTACCCTCAGGGACTTTTACGTTGGGCCGATCAGCTGGGCATTGCACATGTGTTAGAAATTCTCCAAGCATTACAGCTCGAATACGAGGAAGAGCGCTATCGAGCGAGTATTCTACTAAAGCAGATGGCGAAAAATCAGCAGACTTTTTACGAAGTATAGTAAGTATCTGCCTGTCTGAATCTGATCGTTTCCATCCGCTGCATCTCAAATTAGTCAATTTTACAAAGTACTTACCGCTAAGAAATTCCCCTAGTACTCTTTAGTGAAATCTCCTGCCTGCCGATCATACATTGCAGGGGAAGTGAAATGTTTCAAACAAATCTTAAAAGTTTTAAGAATATTCGCGGTTTTAGTCTAATCGATTTGGTAGTGTCAATGTCTATGTTTTCCATCATGACTGCTACCGCGATTAGTAATTGGTACGACCTAACGAATAGTTCTGATAATGCAGCGGACGTTACAATCGCATATTTGAAAGAGGTGCGCACCAAAGCAATTCAAACAACACTTGCATACACGATCCAACCTGTTACTGCTTCAACAATATCGATCAAATATTCTCCAAAATGCTCAAGCACAACAAAAATAACTGATGCTAGTGCAACCCCACTGACATTACCTAAGGGAACTCAGTTTCAGAGCACTTCTTGGTCAATCTGCTTTGATAGTAGAGGATTTTCGTCGAGTTCTGGAACTTTTATCATCGGTGATTATAAAGGGCGAATAGAAACGATTCAATACTACCTCGGCGGAGGCATGCGAAAGGCGTGAAGCTAAGAACAATTCGGGATTCAGGTAGAGGCTTTGCATTATTGGATTCGATGATCTCAATCGTTATACTACTTGTTGTTATTTCTTCCTTAACAGCAGGCGCAGTTAAATATATGAAATATAATCGCACGGCCGAATTGAAAACTACTGCCGCCCTTGTTGCCCAAAAAAAGCTAGAAGAGTATCGGCAACAAGATCCTGCATCTCTACCAACATCAGGTAGCGTTAATTCAGTAGTAACGTCTGGTGGGCGTAATTTTACTGCGACAACTACATTTTGTTCATTGTCTACATTTTGTGACACGAACTCTAGGCATGTCAAAGTATCCGTCTCATATCAATCCGTGTCTTTGGGTTCATTGGAAACAGTTTATACACAATTAAAATAATTATGGCTGAACACGTTAAGTGGGGTACAAATAGCAAAGGTTTTACTACGATCGAGATGCTTGTTTCATCAGTAATTTTTTCTATTCTGGTTCTCGGCGCAGGTGGTACAATTGCCATGTACCGTTTAAATTATCATAATGATGTTGCAAAAACGCGACTTAACCAAAACTTACGAAATGCTACCGCGATTGTTTCATCTGCGTTAACCCAATCAGGTGAATATTTACCAGTTACATTTCCGATTATCGAATTGACAAATGGAACAAGTGGAAGTTCAGATCGAATAACAGTGAGAAAGGGACTCTTAGCAGAGGCTCCATTTCTATGTAAGACACTAGGAACTGGAGCAGCAGATCGAATTTATATCAGCAGTTCAGCTGGTGGTGCCCCGTCGGGGTGCGTCAGGGCGAATGTGACTACATCGTATAATACCTGGAAATCTTACCGTAGTGCAGCTACTGGAGCGCAAACTAAAGCATATATTTATGATAGCGCCGCCAAGGTTGGCGAATTTTTTTCTTATATTTCAGAAGTTGATACTGGGTCAGAATACTATTTAGTTCGGACTTCTGGGACTTGGGCAAACACATATAATACATCTTCAACTTCATTATATATTATTGAAGAGATAAAATTCCAGCGTACAACTGACACGCTAGAATTAATTATAAATGAAGATACTAGCAATCCGTATTACGCCACATTTGGTATTACGGATTTACAAGTTGAAATCCGCAAAGTTGATGATACAATTGTAAATTCTTTTTCGCGTTCTGACCAATGGCAGAAAATCAAGTATGTTGATTTTACTATCAATGGATTGGAATCAGGTATGAAAAAGACAATTTCAAAATCTCTAACAACAAGCATCTTCCCACGTAATATTCTAGGGCAATCATAATATGAAGTATACGAAGAATAATAGTCAAGGGTTTGCTTTGGTATACACACTAATGATGTTGGGCGTTCTTTCAATGCTTTCACTGACATATTTTCTTACAACTAAAATTGAGCTTGCATCGACCCGTCAAGGACGCGATAGCTTGGCGGGGTTTTATACCGCAGAAGCTGGGATGAACGTACGGGCAGCCGCGATTAGAACGAAATTTGTAAACTTTAATTTACCTTCTGGGACAAGTCCAAGTACAACGAATGCTTGCCAAGGCTCTAACCTCGGTGCAGGGGATTTCGCCTGTCAAACTAATACTCTTGGACAACATTCTGTTACTACTTACATAATTGCTGATGCGTCAAATCCGTACACGACAACAATTCCAGGCGGGGAAAAATTTAGTGGGCTTACTGCGTATGAATATCGTTACACAGCGCACGCTGAATCTAAAAATATCTCTAGTGGGCGTATTGAATCGATTTTAGAACTTAAATTTAAAAGCCGCACTGTCCCGTTATATCAATTCGCCTATTTTTATAACAAGGACTTAACGCTATTGCCGGGGGCGGCGATGAGCATTAGCGGAAGAATTCATGTCAATAATGACATCTATCTTGATGCCGTAAATACAAATCCAAATGGATTAAGTTTGACTGGTCAAGTAACCGTTGCTGGGGATTTTTGGCGTGGCGATAAAGCAGGTACAACAAATGTTTGTCGGGCAAATTCTGTAAGATTACTTGATCCTGTAACATATCAGACATTAAGTTCTGCATGCGGTGCAAGTGGCACAAGAGTCAAGGTTGACCCGAGCACTTTGTCAAGTTTCAATCAAAACATTGTAGTCGGGTTTTCACCTGTTGGAGTTCCACCGATTTCCTCTTGGGCTTCAGGGCCAGGCCATGTTTTTTGGGACCGTGCTGATTTGCGACTGGCACTAATGCTAAATAGTTCAGAAAATGCTGATACAGGTCAATCTGCGACAGGCATCATCGTTGTAGCAAATAATGCAACTAGCGCTAGTCAAAAAGACTCTACTGCAACAACGACTTTAAATAGTTCTACATCATGCCCAGGGGCATTAAGTGGCGGACGAGCGGTCGCTGTTTCTACTTGGAAAAATTATTGGATTAATAGCACATCTGGTGCAGATATGCGCGTACTGGATGTGGATGTAGTTGGGCTATTCAATTGCTTAAAAAATCAGAATTGGTTTGGCTGGGGTAAAACACTTGCGGATACAAGTGACGGAGGAATTGTGATTCATTTAACAGTAATTGGCCCTAATTCGAGCAATATTAATCGCTATGGCGTACGTCTTAGAAATGCCGCTGAGTTAAAATCTACTGTCAGTGGTGCTCCAACAATTAAGGGACTAACTATTGCTTCTGACCAAAATTTATGGACCCTGGGAAACTTCAACTCGACAAATAAAAAGCCTGCTGCGCTACTGGGAGAAACATATTTACTACATTCGAATCAATGGAATGACGCCAATACAACTTATTCAACGCGGAATGTAACAGCCTCAACAACTGTTAATGCGGCCATTGTATCAGGCAGTGGCACTACGGGGGGGATCGAAGGTATCGGCGGTCAAGGTGGCACTAAAGAGATAGGATTAATTATAAACGAAGAGAACTTTAATGGGAAGACGATTACTATAAACGGGGCGCTAGTAAGCTTGCACAGGCAAACTCGATTCCCTACAACGTATTACTACGGTAGCCCGCGCTATTCAGCTCCGACGAGAGTAATTACGTACGATACAAGTTTTAACAATCCAGCAAACCTGCCACCTTTGAGTTTAATGTTCGTTTATTTAAAGCAGGAATTGTTTATTCGCGATTATGAGCAATAAGAAGATTTAGATATATTAATTGGAGGTACGTTATGGTTAAGATAAATTTAGTGTTTTTAAGTCTATTCGCTTTGATGCCCGTTAGCGCTCTGGCCGATGAAGAAAATACTTCAATCGACTGTAGCGCTGAATGTGATAGTGGAGAGAAATTAGCCGGTGTTTCTGTTGGTGAAACTGACGCTCGTTGTTATTGTCACGTTGAGAGTGAAATGCAAGAAGTAACCCCAGAAGAGCGTGGTGAAGAGCCTTATCAGAATACTACGGAAGACCCAGATACTTTAGGTTAATTTACTGCACGGGTTACGTTAGATTGATGAGCGCGCTTTAATCAATGAAGTTCACGCTTAGTGATGCAATTTAAGTCGCTTCCCGACCTAGGTGTGTTGATCATTTATTGCGCTTCAGTCTTATTTTTATGTAAAACTATCTCATCACGGAGCATAGTCTTACATGAATGCCTATATCGTTGAAGCAATTCGTACCCCGATTGGAAAATACGCTGGAAGTTTAAGTTCAGTTCGACCAGACGATTTAGCTGCACTTGCAATCAAGGCACTGTTCGATAAAACTAATCAAATCCCCAAAGAACTAATTGACGATGTTGTGTTGGGTTGTGCAAACCAGGCTGGCGAAGATAATCGTAACGTTGCCCGCATGGCACTTTTACTTGCCGGGCTGCCACAGGGTGTGCCTGGAGAAACGGTAAATCGTCTTTGCGCTTCAGGCATGTGCGCAGTCGTGAATGCCGCACGCGCTGTTCATGCAGCGCAGGCCGAGTTGGTAATTGCAGGCGGAGTTGAAAGCATGAGCCGTTCACCGCTGGTGATGCCAAAGGCTGAGCAAGCTTTTTCGCGTGAGGCAAAAATTTTCGATACGACACTCGGTTGGAGATTTATCAATCCCAAACTGCAAAAAGAATACGGCACGGACTCAATGGGAGAGACAGCCGAGAATGTAGCAGCTCAGTGGAAAATATCACGTGAAGATCAAGATAAGTTCGCGCTTTGGTCCCAGCAAAAGTGTGCAACTGCAACTTCGCGCGGACGATTAGCTAAGGAAATAGTCCCAGTTGCGGTTAAGCAAGGCAAAGAAGAAATCCAAATAACTCGCGATGAATTTCCGCGCCCGACAACCACAATTGAATCACTGGGTAGTTTAAAGCCAGCATTTCTCTCTACCGGGAGCGTTACAGCCGGAAACTCATCCGGAATTAACGATGGCGCTGCGGCGATAATGATTGCATCAGAGGCGGCACTAAAGAAATTTAACCTAAGCCCCAAAGCTAAAATTATTGCCTCAGCTGCTGCCGGAGTTGAGCCGCGCACAATGGGCATTGGACCGGTTTTTGCCACGCGCAAAGCTCTACGCATTGCCGGGTTAGATTTAGAAAAAATGGATTTGATTGAAATGAATGAGGCATTTGCCGCTCAATGCTTGGCTTGTATCAGAGAGTTTGGCATTGAAGATCATGACCCACGCATTAATCCAAATGGCGGCGCAATCGCCTTGGGTCATCCACTTGGAATGTCTGGTGCACGCTTGATTCAAACTGCAGCTTTCGAGTTACACGAACAAAAGAAACGCTACGCACTTTGCACAATGTGTGTTGGCGTTGGTCAAGGAGTCTCGGTAATCTTAGAGCGGGTATAACTTATGACCAGTAACATTTATGCCTTTCAGGGCTTTACTCCAGTTGTCAGCCCCAAGGCTTTTGTCCATCCGCAAGCCACAGTCACAGGAAATGTAATTATCGGAGCTGATGTTTATATCGGTCCAGGGGCTCGGATTCGTGGAGATTGGGGTGGAATCGTGATTGAAGACGGCTGCAATGTGCAAGAAAATTGTACAATCCACATGTTCCCGGGGGTGGAAGTCAGGCTTGAGGCTGGTGCGCATGTTGGACATGGAGCGGTAATTCACGGCGCGCGTTTGGGCAAAAACTGCCTAATTGGAATGAATGCAGTCGTTATGGACAATGTTGAAATTGGCTCAGGCAGTATAGTTGGTGCTTTGACATTTGTTCCCGCTGATACAAAAGTTCCCGACCGCTCAGTTGTCGTTGGTAATCCGGGAAAAGTTGTGAAGCAAGTTAGTAATGAAATGCTTGAGTGGAAGACTGATGGCACTAAACTATATCAGCTCTTAGCCAGTCAGTGTTTGAATGAATTGCAAGCATGCGAACCCTTGCGCGAGATTCCAAAAAATCGCCCCAAGCAACAGGCGAATTATTTCACCTGGAAGAATGCGAAGGGTTAGAGGTTGAGAATTATATTTTTAGGCTTGAACTTCTCCTTATCCCCTGATGGGATAAGGAGAAGTTCAGGCCTAAGGCCGTAAAAATGCGTTAAGCAAATATTGAATGAAGGCAAGTATGATCATCGAAAGTTATCTTGAAGACCAATGGATTAAGGGTAAAGCAGAAGGCGCTGCTTTCTATCATGCAGTTTCTGGCGATAAGCTCGGCCAGGCTTCGAGCGCGGGCTTTGACTTTAAGTCTGCGCTAAATTATGCGCGCAGAGTTGGCGGTCCAAATATCCGCAAACTCACTTTTCATCAGCGCGCACTGAAACTTAAAGAACTTGCTAAGTATTTAACCGAGCGCAAAGAAGAATTTTACGAAGTCTCTAAAGCAACTGGGGCAACTCGCACAGATTCATGGATCGATATCGAGGGTGGTATCGGTACGCTCTTTGTTTTTTCCAGCAAGGCACGCCGAGAGCTTCCTAATCAAACAGTCTTTGTCGACGGAATTATGGAAGGGTTGTCAAAGGGCGGCACGTTCGTTGGTCAGCATATTTGTTTGCCGCTTGAAGGTGTCGCAATTCATATTAACGCTTTTAATTTTCCGTGCTGGGGCATGTTAGAAAAATTTGCCCCAACTTTCATTGCGGGCATGCCGACAATTGTCAAACCAGCAACTGCGACATGTTATCTCGCTCAGAAAATGGTGCGAGCGATGATTGAGTCGAAAATCTTACCTGCAGGAAGCCTGCAACTTGTTTGCGGAAATCTAGGTGATACTTTTGACCATCTTACGTGCCAAGACGTAGTCACGCTTACTGGCTCTGCAGCGACAGGGCAAAAATTAAAGACTCACCCTAAAATAATTGAAAATGCTGTACGCTTTAACCTCGAAGCTGATTCACTTAACTGTTCAATTCTTGGGCGTGACGTGACTCCGGGTAAACCGGAATTTGAAATTTTCATTAAAGAAGTCACGCGCGAAATGACGGTTAAAGCGGGGCAGAAGTGTACTGCAATTCGCCGCACGATTGTGCCTGAGGGTATGGAAGAGGCAGTACTTAAGGCCCTCAAGCAAAGTCTTGAGCGCGTTAAATTAGGAGATCCCTCAGCGGAAGGCGTGAAAATGGGGCCACTTGCTTCGAAGGAACAAGTGCAAGCTGTGATTAGCAATTTTCAGAAACTTAAAAATGAAGCTGAGCTTGTTTATGGGAATCCTGAAGACTTTGAAGTCATTGGCGCTGATCGTAAATGCGGAGCATTTTTCCCAGCGCTGCTTTTACATGCCGATAATCCTCTGACCAAGGAATCGATTCACAGTGTCGAGGCATTCGGACCGGTGAATACTGTCATGGGCTATAACTCAAGTGATGAAGCCGTTGAGCTTGCCCGGCTTGGGCGCGGAAGCCTTGTGGGATCGCTTGTCACGGCGGATAACAATTTTGCACGTGAAGTCATTGCCGGAGTTGCGCCGTATCATGGGCGGTTTGTAATACTAAATGCTGATTGCGCCAAAGAGTCTACTGGGCACGGCTCTCCAATGCCGCATCTTGTCCATGGTGGCCCGGGACGAGCAGGTGGCGGTGAAGAAATGGGGGGAATGCGGGCTGTGATGCATTACATGCAACGCACTGCGGTGCAAGGTTCTCCAACAACTCTTGGGGCGATTTGTAATACGTGGATGAAAGGCGGGGAGCAAATTAAAGACCCAGTGCATCCATTTCGTAAATACTATGAAGAACTTCAGATCGGGGAAACGTTAATCACGGAAAATAGATTAATCACGCCTCAGGATGTGGATCGCTTTGCGGATTTAAGTGGTGACCATTTTTATGCGCACAAGCTTGAGCTCGGAGCGCAATCAATTTTTGAAAAGCAAGTTGCGCATGGCTATTTTGTACTTTCTGCTAGTGCGGGACTTTTTGTTGACCCAGCCCCGGGGCCCGTGCTGGCTAATTATGGACTGGAAAATCTAAGATTTACCAATCCAGTTTTCCCTGGAGATTCAATCCACGTGCGCTTAACATGTAAGCAGAAGTATCCACGCGAAGGTGAAGACCGCGGAGTTGTGGCCTGGGACGTAGAAGTATTTAATCAGGATAATTTGACTGTCGCAGTGTATACGATTTTAACGCTGGTGAAAATGAAATAGGGAAGATCAAAGCTGGAAGATGAAGGGATGAATCTAGAAAATAGAGGAGGGGCGCAGCAACTTCTTTAACCTTTGGTTTTATGTCGAAAAACCTTCAGTCGCAAAAGCACAACGCCCACTCTTGTGTTTGATGTTAAGCGGGATGAAAAGCGTTAGGCGGCTTTTTTACCTTCTTGGACCCAAAGAATAGGTCTTTCGATGTAAACGTGCATGTCTACTTCTTCGAGCGCGGCTACAAGAGCTCGCACTGATTCCCAAGCATTCTCGACTAGTGTGCTCAAGTGAGCAGTTGCACGCTCGTGAGCGCTTGTGCCGACTGCTTGAAAAAGCCCAATTGAACGAAGAAGACCCTCGTTTCCTTGAGCACGGCCAAGTTTTGCCGCTTCAAATTCAGCGATGACGACGAGCGCCTCTTGAATGAAGTGACGAAGCGTTGCTTGGTCCGCTTCAACCATAGTCCTTTCAGCGTGAATGCAGCGAAAGGCAGGAATTGCGGCATACATGTCAAGTCGATCTCGTAAGTCCTCAACGGTCAAGGTCGGCATTTCGGTGGCGAAGTTGGTCAAGGCCACAAAAGTGGCTAAAAGCGGAGTTTTTGCTATATCCATATCCATATTTGATTTTCTCCTCATGGCGCACATCCATGTGCTGAGTAGACATCAAGGCTTAAAATGCATTGCATCAACGCAGTTTTTACCCTCATGGCTACACAGCAATTTTTTTCAGTGCAATTTTTTCAGTGCTTATTGCTTAAGGAGAATTAAAAAACCTTAAAATATTGCTGCGACCTCTCACTGATCTGAGATCCCGAAATTTGGGATCTACTCAATGAGAGGTGCTTAAAACTACTCTACCCGTATTAAATTTTTCAGCCCTTAAATTTTCTTGCCCTAATCGCTATGACTATAAGCTAAAAGCGCATAGGCATTATACAAGAAATAATAAATTTGTCGCCTTTGCGTGGTTGTTAAGGGCTTTGATATTTTTCTCTAAGCAGGATATTCAATAGCTGAGAACATCAGGAAGCTAGCAACCATTTGAATTCACTAGTAAATATAGATCGCCAAAGCATCTGGCATCCCTACACTCAGCACGAGACGGCACTGCCACCAATTGCGATTAAAAGTGCCAAAGGCGCGGTTTTATACGGGGAAGACGGCAAGGAATATCTCGATTTAATTTCTTCCTGGTGGGTCAATCTTCACGGGCATTCTCACCCTAAACTTGTTCAAGCAATTAAAGATCAAGCCGAGAAAATTCAGCAAATTATGTTTGCAGGCTTTACGCATGAGCCGGCAGCGTTATTTGCTGAGAAGTTAATCCAGGTTGCTAACAGTAATCTTAGCGATAAATATTTTTCCAAAGTTTTTTATACTGATGACGGTTCAACGAGCGTTGAAGCAGCTCTGAAAATCGCCCATCAATCTTGGAAGAATCAAGGTGAAAATCAGCGACGAATTTTTTTCGCACTGGATGGCGCCTATCATGGTGATACCTTTGGGGCGATGTCGCTTGGACAGTCGAGTGGGTTTTTCGATAATTTCAAAGATTTAGCCTTTGCCGTAAAGACTGTGAAGGTTCCAGAGCATTGGTGCGGTAAAGCAGCGCTTGCAGAGGAAGAAGGCCAGATCCTCGAGGAATTCTCCAAGCAGTTAAAATTATTTGCCACAGAAACTGTAGCCTTGATTGTTGAGCCGCTGGTGCTCGGGGCCAGTGGAATGCGTTGCTATCGGCCTCAGTTTCTTCAAGCGCTCTGTGAAATTGCGCGCGCCGCTGGTCTATTAGTAATTTTTGACGAAGTCATGACCGGCTTTGGCAGAACCGGAAAAATGTTTGCCTATGAACACCTAGATTTCGTGCCGGACTTAGTTTGTCTGTCTAAAGGAATTACCGGTGGGATGTTGCCCCTTGGAGCAACCCTTGTTGGAGAGAAACTATTTAAGAGTTTTCTTGGAACGTCTTTTAGTCAGGCACTTGCCCATGGGCATTCTTATACAGCAAATCCACTTGCTTGTGCTGTGGCGCTGAGGAGCCTGGAGCTTTTTTCTGAAGAGCAAAGCTTGGAGAAAGTTGCTCAAATCTCAAACTGGTATCAGGCGCATTTAGCTAAGCTGGCTGAGAATGAACAAGTTGAAAAACTTAGAACTTTGGGAACGATTCTTGCTTTTGACCTAAAGACTGATGGCGCTTACGGCTCGCAGACAAGCCTTGATTTACGAAAATTTTTTCTAGAGCGGGGGCTTTTAATTCGCCCACTCGGGAATACGATTTATTTACTGCCGCCCTATTGCATTAAAGAAAGTCAGTTGATACAGGCAGTTAACGGTATTATTCAAGCATTGATTTACTAGTATTTTAAGTCCTGCTATAGATAGTTTTTTTGCTCTTTCTCATTACTGCTACGGGTAATTTCATCAATATAAATATTGAATTCTTTGAGATCTAGCCTTTGGGAAACAGTAGGTTAACCAAAGGTTGGTTAGGTAAGCATGAACGCAAAAACCTTAACACTCGACACCACAGCCCGAACTGAGCCGTGGATTGCAAATGACACCCTTCTTGCAGTAGCAAGAGAGGGGGGTCGGCACGGGAACATCGA
Organism: bacterium; assembly: GCA_016786595.1. Lineage (NCBI taxonomy): Bacteria > bacterium. The sequence goes on from JAEUWB010000060.1 coordinate 139,948, forward strand.
CATCCAAGCGGACTTGAACATTCGCTTTGGTGGATCCATCCGCTTCACTTCTTTCGGGCCCCCTGAATGCTGGTGCAGCGCGGAGGTCGAGGAACTTCGCAACCTCATCGTGCAAACGCAAGAAGCGACCGTAGCTCTTAGTGGGCATAGTTCTCCGATGCACGTCCCGCGCGAACTCATCGTCCAGGCACTTCAAGTCTACGATCAGGGTGATTGGAAGACTGTATGGAATGAAAACGGAGACGGCAATCCGCTTGTGCCCATCGAGCCAGAATCGGCTACCACGAAGCAGTGGATTCCCCCAGTCGGCTTCGACTGCTGACATGCTTTTGCTGGGAGAGGACGAGGTGCGATCTCTTACTCTCCCAGCACTACATTTTAGCATTGGCTATTTTTTACTTAAGGATTAATCCCTAAGGCTACTTCTTAAAGAAATTACTACTTTCCTCCTAAGGCAGTTCGCTTTTCAATGTCGCCTAAAATAGCCTAGCTCACTATCTGTTATGCAGATTAGTAGTCCCTTAGGCTTGAACTTATACTTCCCCTTAACCTTATACTTAACCTTTCCCTATACTTAACCTTTCCCTTTTTGGGTAAGGTTAAGGGGAAGTTCAAGCCTAAGAATGGCTCGTGCAACTACTGTTGCATTCTGCATCAGTAGTTGCACTTTGCAACAGATATAAAAATCATAATAGTCTGTAATTATTCAATATTTTTAGCGTAATATAATTGGCACAGCCTTGCATATAGATGCTCACGCGTGGCGGAAAATCCCGCCTCGCAAGTTAAGTCCGCAAAAGGAGCATCGAAGTATATGGCTAAAACTGAAGCACTTACAAGCAATCAAGCTGACCTAGTTGCCAGTCACGTTTCATTCGCAAAACGACTTGCAGCTTTTACTGCAACAAAAAAGAAAGCATTTGGATTTGATACAGAGGAATTTGAAAGCGCCGCATACCTGGGGCTTTGTGATGCAGCTCGGCGCTTTAATGCTGAGAAGGGAATGAATTTTGAAACCTTTGCATACTTTCGTATTCAGGGTGCAATGGCTGATATGCTCCGCAATGAAGCTGGAGTGCGCCGTCGTCAATATAATCGCTTAACCGAAAACGCTACGGTAGGAGAGGAGTTTGAATCTGAGGTTGTTGACGGCACCGAGGCTTCGAGTGCTGAAATCAAAAAAGAAATAATTAAATTTGAAAGATTACCTTTCCCCTTTGCACGTAGCGGCAAAGAACTTGCGCAGCTACTTGAAATTATCGACGAAGTTGATATGCGCCTACACTGTAACTCCGACGGCAGCATGGATTTAGCCTACGACCGCGAACTTAACCCTGAAGAATTTATTTCCGGAAGAAATACCAGACGCTATTTGAAAGATTTAATTGAGCGCCTGCCTGAGAATGAGAAAACAGTCATTAAGCTGCGCTATTTCGAGGAAGAATCACTCGATGCATTAACTGTAAAACTCGGTAATGTCTCGCGCAGTTGGGTCTCACGTTTGCACAGTAAGGCGATTGAACATCTTCGTTCCTACATTGCAGCAGATGAGACAGAATGCGCCTGCAACGCAGAAGCAGCTGCTCGGCACTCAATGCAAGCACGCGTTAGCCCAGCTTATCGTAAGGCGGCGTAGCAACCTATGAAGCCAAGCAAATTATTTTACCTGATTCTGCTGCTAGCCTGCTGTGGTTGCAAGGAAACACTGCTACACGATTTGGATGAAATTCATGCCAATAAAGTGCGCTTAATTCTTGCTGAGGGTGGCATTACTCCATACAAGAAAAAAGAAGGCCAAACTTGGAGTATCCAGGTCGATGCCAGTGAAATTACAAGGGCTCTTAGATTACTCGATCAAAGTCGGGTGCTTAAGCCTGAGGATGTTTCACTTGCACAAAGATCCTCTAGCTTGGTGCTGAGTCGAGAGGAACGCAGCCAAATTCTTGAACGTCAACTTGCATTAACGATCGAGCAAACTCTCGAACGTATGCCTGGCGTGCTTGAAGCTAGAGTCCATCTACATCGAGAAAGTAAAGGAATTTTCCCCAGTGAAGCAGGTGAAAGTCTCGGTGAGGGGAGCGTACTCTTAGTGACTACAGATGCTTTGGCAGTAGATGAAGCAAGTATTAAAGCCTTGGTAGGTCGAGCTTCAGGAATCACTCCCAATAGTATTGCAATTACTCTTACTAAAACCGTGACAAAGCATGTAGCAACGCCTCAAGTAGTAGCACCAAGCGAGGATCTTCAAAAAGTCACAACAGTGCAAAAGCAAGGTGAAACGCAAATAACAGAAACGTTTCTAGTAAACATAAAATCGGCACTTAAAGCTAAGCAGCAAATGCTACTGATCTTTGCTGCCTGCATTGTGCTCGGTGTGATTTTGCTTAAGCTGCTAAGGGTAAAAAGCGCTAGAAAGAAGCAAGCACTAAAAGGCGTAGCAGCTAGAGTTGTTATGGGAGAAGTTGCCGCGAGTGAAAAGCCAGAAACTGGCAAAGTTAAACCCGCTGCTTTTATCGTGCCTCAGCGTGAATTACAAAAACAACTGCCAGCAGGATGGGTTAACGGCCATGCTTGAAATACTTGTTAAAAGTGTGGAGCAAGCTGGCGCAAGTCAAATCGGGATGAGGCAGGTCCGAGGATTAATGCTTGCTGCTTTAGATGAGTGGAAAAGTAAACACTCCAAGCTTGGTAGTATTAATTATGTTCTACCCGAAGTCATAGCACTTGAACGTACCGATCTTCAGCAGTATGAAGGGCAGCAATTAATTCTCGGCACTAGTATTCACGGGCCATTTTTAATCGGAATTCCTGTTAGTTTTAAGCAATGCATTGAAGTAGCCTGTGGGGACAGCTTAACGCAGGTATTTTCAGCTTTTACTGCAGCAAGCGCAATATGCAGTCGATACATGGTGCGCTTAAGTCCGCTTTTGGTCCCACGTAAAAACGTCGAGCAGAATTTCTGGAAGACAGACTTCAGCGTAGAAGTTAATGCAGCTAGTTTTGACTGTAAACTTTATCTTACGAGCGCTCTGATCTCAGCTTTGAAACGGCAATCGCTCGAAATTTCAATTCAAGATTTACCTGAATTTCTTCTGAATGAGCGTGTGGGAACCCGCCTTAGTCTTTCACTGCCGTGTTCAAGCTTAATGTTTACAAATAGCGTTGTTCCTGGCGGTCAAATCGCTCTGGGCACGACAAATCTGAATGCCACGCTGCACGTTGGATCTAAGCAAACAGCACTACACTCAAGAGCAGCGATCCTTGAAAATAATAAGTTAGTTTTAAATGGTGAATAGTATGGAAAACCTGAATGCATATTCGTCGTCACTACTTGATAGTTTAGAAACAAGGGTAACCCTTGAACTTGGCGACCTGGTGCTCACAGTCAAAGAATTATTGGTGCTTGAAACAGGTGCGGAAATCGAGCTCGAGATCGATTTATCTAAGCCTTTACGACTTACTTTAAATGGCAATCATCTTGGTGAAGCCACATTGGTGCGACGTGACCACGGAATTGTCCTGCAAATAAATTCAATCGCAAGCAACAACTGCATCGAAACGGACGATAATTACTATGAGTGTAACTAAAGGAGGTCGTTATGACTGATGAAATAACAAACATTAAAAGCACTAGTGCTTATGAGATCTACCCGGCTGAACCATCGACTACCGGTACTACCGTATTTAGCGATGTGATTGATGCGGTTGGAACTGTCGGCGGTGCTTTTGTCGGGGGACTTGGTGATGCAAATTTTGCTGAATTACTGCAAATGCAAATCCAGGCCCAAGTTGAAATGCAGTCGGTAAGCATGGAGTCGAATATCGAGAAATCGAAACATGAAACTCGCATGTCAGCGATTCGCAATATTCGAGTGAATTAAAATTATCATAAAGATTACGCCGCAGTTAGCGGCATTGAAGTTAAAAGAGGAGAAAATTATATGGCAACTGTAACAGCAAATAAATTAACCCCAAATTATGAAGCCAGCACAATGAAACGCGCTCAGGATTTGATGCTTAACTTGCACACGACTGATAAGCAAATTCTTAGTTTCATGCAGAATGTGATGAGTAGCGGCAAAGCTAGTCCGGAACTAATGATGCAGCTTCAGAAAATGCAGGACATGCGCAATAACATGATTTCCATGCTTTCAAACATGATTAAATCAGCATCCGACACGATGCGATCAATTGTTTCAAACATGAGAAATTAGGCTGACAGCGGAACAATTACTCGGTAGCTCGAGGTGCTAAAGAATTGGCAAATCAAGCTGCGGAGTAAAATTATTCAAGTGAGATATTAAACATGGCACGTCCCAATAAAATGGCTTTGCTCTTGCCACTGGCAGTTGTGGCAGTTGTGGGCATGATGATTTTCCCCATGCCAATTGCACTGCTTGATTTCTTGCTGATGTGCAATATCTCACTTGCCTTATGTTTGTTGATCAGCACCGTCTACCTTCGGGAACCAGCAAAATTTACTTCCCTACCGACAATTCTACTCTTAACGACACTGTTTCGCTTAGGCTTAAATATTGCCACGACTCGTCAGTTGCTGGGCTATGGAGAGGCGCCAGAAGTAGTGATTGCTTTTGGCAATTTTGTTGTGGGCGGCAGCCTTGTTGTTGGTGCAGTGATCTTTCTGATTATCACGATTGTTCAATTCCTAGTGATTGCTAAAGGAGCAGAGCGTATTGCAGAAGTTGCGGCACGCTTTAGCTTGGATGCGATGCCAGGAAAACAAATGTCAATCGATGCTGACGTGCGCGCAGGGATTCTAAGCTTACAAGAAGCTAAACAAAAACGCTGGGAATTACAGCAAGAGTCTAAACTCTACGGCGCACTTGATGGTGCAATGAAGTTTGTCAAAGGTGATGCGATTGCAGGTATTGTTATTACTTTAATTAATATCTGTGCCGGTTTAATTCTGGGAGTAACTTACTTTGATCTCCCCTTTGCTGAGGCGCTACATCGCTACACTATTTTTACAATCGGCGATGGCTTAGTCTCTCAAATTCCTGCTGTGCTTGTCGCAGTAGCTGCGGGTCTCGCGGTGACTCGAGTTGAAGCTCAGAATGAATCATTACTCGGGGAAGATCTGATCAATCAGCTTGGCCGTGAACCACAGGCGCTGGCGACAACAGGAATTGTACTGCTCGTGCTTGCTGCAATTCCAGGACTTCCGCACCTTCCTTTTATTTTTAGTGGGCTCAGCTTTTTAGGAGTTTCACGGGTCAAGGGATTACTTTTAAATTCCGCTGCCCAGCTTGAGGCGGACGCAAATTTTGAGCCGAAAATTATTTCACCCATAAAAATTAGCATCAGTTCGCTACTTTTACCGAAAATCCAAGCTGAGAAATGTTTTGCGCGGAATTTGCAAGCTTTACGCACGAAGGTTTTCGAAACTTGGGGAGTCGTTATTCCAGAGCCGCAACTTGATATTCGCTCGAACTTAGCTGCAAATCATGTTGAAATCTACTTCAACGCTATGCTCTATCGCAGCCACGAAATTGAAAATAGTAATGCACCAATTAGCGATAGCGCGTGCACTGCAGCAATTCTTAGTGACTTCGCAACATTTATTGAAAGTTCGTTGGCGGAATTTATTGACGACAATCAAACGAGAATTCTGCTAGATTTGCACCATCCGCAATGCGAGGATTTGATTACCAATTTAATCCCCAAGCAATTGTCGATTACAGCTCTCACGACAATCTTACGCAGTTTGATTGAAGAAAAGACACCGGTCAGGGAACTTAGAAAAATTTTACAAACAATCGCTGAATCCCTACAAACACGAGATGATGCGCAAATTCGGCCGGTGATTGCCGGACCAAAAGACTTGAGGTTGCTGCCCGAGCTGCAAGCCTTAGCTAAAAATTCAATCACGCTTAGAACACATGAGCTCTTGGCAGAAGTTAGAGCTGCACTAGCACGATCAATTACCACACAAGTAGCAAACGGCAGGACAAGTTTGCGCGTAATCGCTTTAACGCCAGACTTTGATCACTTGATTACTACTGTAGCGGTTGGACAGGCGCCATTGCTACCTGAAAACTCAGAGCAAATTTTCCAGGTGATCGCTGAAAATCCGACCGCTGACTTAGTGCTTACTGGAAAATACTCACGGCGATATATCTATGAAATGCTTGCCCATCAAGCGATTGGCTTACCTGTAATCGCACTTGGGGAACTGACACGTGACGTTGAACTTGAAGTCATTGCTCAAGTCAAAGCTCCAGAGCAAGAAGTAAGTGCAGCAGAACAACCATTAGCTTCACAACAAGTAGTGGCCTTACGAACATTTGAGAATACGAGGCATGCAGCATGATTCGTAAAATTAAATTGCTCAGCTTAGTGATTTTGACTTGCACTGGATGCTTTAAACCAGCTCGACCGGACGCGACGACATTGGCACGTCGTGACCAAGAATTAAAGAGCTTACTTACTCAAGCTGTAATTGGCTTACGCAAGAATACAACAGAAGGCAGGGATCAAGCGCTTGGCGCACTAACCGTGGCAATTGAACTTGCTCCGCAAGACGCTCGAGTGCTCGATGGCCTAGGCTCGCTTTATTTTCAGGAAGAGAATTATCAAGCTGCGAAAAGTTATTTTAAAAGAGCAATTGCTGCTGACCCGCAGTACTCTCGCCCTTATGCGCACCTTGCTTTGATTGCACGTAAAGAATCTAATCAAAGTGAGGCTGAACGACTGTCTCGAATTGCACTGAAGAAAAATCCGCTCAACTTTCGAGCGCGGAATAATTTCGCTGTCATTGAACAGGAGCTGGGAAAACATAACTATGCTGCAGATGAATTTTATCGCGCTCACCTGGCCAGTAAGCAGCGCGCAAGATTAATTCGGTCAAATATTAATAAACAAAAAGAGGAGTTATAACTATTTGTAATAATTGAATAAAATTTCTGGAATAGCCTGAATTATTTTAGTATACTGTGCTCTGTTTGTTGGGGCTCCTTTGTGCTCAACACGAATCATGCACTAAGTTGTTGCAGTGGAACAAAAAGTGACAAAACACAACGCAAAGTACAACGCTGGTTCAGAAGTTCAACGCGGACAGAAGATTACGCGTCTTTCCGACTATCGCGCAGCTCTGGAAATGAAAGACACCGTACTTGCTTCGCAAGCTGTAGTTGATGCTTTGTGTGTTTGTCGTGAGGCCCGCGGCCTTGACCCAATTTCGACATTTAGGCGTGATAAGCTCGTGTGTGACCTAATCCAAACACCCAGCGCGACACGTATAATCTTCGAACACGGACTTTCCAGAATTTCTAAAGACAAGTAGTAAATCAGTCTTATGAATATTATTCGCAACAAAGAGCTAAGCTATTTAGCAAAAGAATTGATCCGTCTCATGCATCAGCATGAACTCGGAAGTTTAGGACGATTAGTAATTGGCTTAGCAGGTGGCAGTAGTATTCTCCCAATTCTTGCTACCCTGGAACAAGAAACTGCACTACTTGAGCGTCTCGATATTTTCCTTGTGGATGAAAGAATTGCAGACAGCACAGAAAGAAATGCTGCAGCCTTAATAAAGTATTTGGCAGATTGTCCGCACTTAAATCTCCCTGACCACTCCGGTGCCGATGCAAAAGCGATTGCTGAGAACTATTCGAAGAAATTGAAAGCTTGTGGCGGGCGTTTCCAACTGCTGGTTCTAGGAGTTGGTGAGGATGGGCATATTGCCTCAATCTTTCCCCAGCACCCAGGATTTAAGATCAGTGGCCAAGGCTATGCGGTAATTGAAAATTCGCCCAAGCCACCCCAAACCCGCATTTCTCTAACAGCAGAATCAATTCGCAATGCCGACTCGCATGTGCTTTTGTTTTTCGGCGAAAATAAGCGCCAGGCTTTGGAGAATTTTTTAAATCAAGAAGTTTCACTAGAAGCTTGTCCCGCAAAGCTTGTGCTGCATGGACAATCAGTTACCGTCTTAACTGACTTAGGGAAGCTCTGATTAAGTCCGATCTTGGCCAATTTCTTCGTCACGGGAGATTTCTGCGATGCTCGTTTATTACAATAAAGTCCGCTTCTCAAAATTCCCGTTCCTCGATCTTGGCTGAACCTCGAACTTAATCAGAGCTTCCCAGGACTGATCTTGCTGGACAAAATAAATAAGTAACTGTTGACGAAAGTTGCGTTAGCGAAAAAAATTTGGCAAAGGCAATATCTCAATTTATTGATTCAGTAGTTGAATTACATCAGTTTGACTGAGCACGGGTATCTTCAGTTCTGTTGCCTTCAGTTGGTCGCTCGGATGTACATATCCCCAACTAGCGTGCGCTAAGCTAATCTGGGTGAGCTCTGGACCAAGCTCATTGTTGATCGCCTCTAAGTTTTGGATTGAATCATCAATAAACCAGAGGGCTTGCGGCTCAGTCCCCATGATTACTTGTAAGTGCTGCGACTTTTTTATACCGCGCTCTCCAGCATAGAGGCGGTGCGTTGGGAAATTTAATCCAAAAAATGCTGTTAGTTCGAGCACAGCCGCGGCATTCTTGTAGGTGACGATGTAGAGTTCACTAGCGCGGCGCTTAAATTCACTCCAAATTGGCTCAAATGGTTGATGCAATGCCAGCCAAGCGTCACGATTTTCTTGGATGAATTTTGATCGTGTGCTGAAAAAATACTTTGTTCGCTCAGCCAGCGGTTGTGGCTCACGAGCAAGTAGTCCTTGGAATTTTTTAGATTCAAGTTCGGCGACAGAGTGCGTATCTAAGCACCAACGCGCAAAAACAATGAAATCACCTGCCGGCTGAACGAGATGTCGATTGGTCAGTAGGTTCTTTAAATAATGCTCAGGCAGTTGCGCCAAGGATGTAGGCGTTTCTTTGGTGATGCAACGAAAAGCAGTGACTGCAACTTCATGCACTGAGTCCATTAAGACGCCGTCGAAATCAAACACTGCTTGTTGCTGCATTTTATTTAGCCGTGGGCAGTTGCAAAACTGCGCATAAATTCTGCCAGCGCCTGAACAGAGGCTAATGGGCATGCGTTGTAAATACTTGCGCGCATACCGCCAAATGTTTTGTGGCCTTTAAGACCAGATAAACCAGCCGCCTCAGCTGCAGTTAAAAATTCTTTTTCTAACGACTCATTGCGCAGCTTAAAAGTTACATTCATCAAGCTACGTGATTCAGTTTTTGCATAACCTTGGTAAAAATTACCTTGGTCGATCTCGTGATAAAGTAATGCCGCCTTAGCGCGATTATTCTTTTCAATTGCTGCTAAGCCGCCTTGAGTCTTGATCCACTTGAGAACTTCATAAACCACATAAATCGGCAGCACTGGTGGGGTGTTATAAAGGGATTTATTGGCGATGTATGTATTGTAATTGAGCATCACTGGTAGCGTTTTTGGTGCATTAGCGACCAAATTCTTACGAACAATTACTACTGTCACGCCAGCAGGTCCTAAATTTTTCTGGGCTCCTGCGTAGATTAATCCATATTTATTGATATCAAGCTTCTTATGTAAAAAATCTGACGAAGCATCGCAAACAAGCGGCACTCCTGTGGGAGCAATAGGTTCAGTCGTAAATTGCGTGCCGACGATTGTGTTATTACTGGTGAAATGAAGGTACGCAGGGCGTGGAGAAAATTGGTGATTTTGTGGAATGCTATCAAAATTAGTAGTTTTTGAACTCGAGCATGCATGTGTTGTGCCAAATTTCTTTGCCTCTTCAATTGCCTTCTCTGACCAAAACCCCGAGATGATATAATTAGCCTCTGCGCCGGGTTGGAGTAAATTCATCGGGAGCATCGCAAATTGGGTTGAGGCCCCACCGGTAGTAAAGCAAACGGCGTAGTCAGCTGAGATGTTCAGTAATTCACGAAGCAATTCTTCAGTGCCATTAATTATTGCTTCAAATGGTGCACTGCGATGGCTCATTTCCATGATACCAATTCCCGTGGATTCAAAATCAAGTAGATTCTCGCGCACGCGTTCAAGCACTGCTAGCGGTAAAACTGCAGGACCAGCACTGAAATTATGGATCCGACCAGAATTCATACTTACTCCTTAAGAGGGTTAATTGTTACGGAAATAATTGCTGCCGAACAGTCCTGGAGTTCTGTAATGACAGCAGCTTCTGCAGGACTACCGAGCCGAATTAAGGCCACTGCCGCATCGTCCCCAGAAAAAATTCGATTTTCCATGTCGAGTACATTAATGCCAGCACGCTGTAGAATATCGAGTACTCGAGCGAGCACGCCTACGCGGTTAAGATGGCGGACCGAAAGTAGGTGAGTTGCCGGAGCATGTGGATCGAGATTGACGCACGTTTCAATGTTTCCCGTTGCATTAAACTCCCGAATTAAGCGGATGACTTCAGCTCCGATTGCAGCTTCGGCTTGCTCAGTTGACGCTGCAATATGATGGGTGCCCACAACTTGCGGGTGACTTGCTAATGTAGATTTCCAATCTTGCTGACCAACTTCTGGTTCTTTGAGGAAAACATCCAAACCGGCACGAATACGTTTGGTTTCGCAAGCTTTAATTAAAGCCTCTTCTTCGACAATTTCTCCCCGTGAGGTGTTGATAAAAATTGCTCCTTCCTTCATCCAAGAGAAAAATTCCTGGTTGCACATCCCTTTAGTCTCCGGCGTGTATGCAACATGCAGTGAAATAATATCAGCCATTGTTACTAGTTCTTGAAGACTACCGGCTCGACGAATGCCGAGTGTTTTTGCCGCTGCTTCCGTCAAGCTTCGACTCGATACAAGCACATCCATTTCAAATGCTTTTGCTCGCATTGCAACCTCTTGGCCAATATGCCCAAAGCCGACAATCCCCAAGGTTCTACCGGCCAGGCCCCTGGCTTTGGAAAATTCCTTCTTATTCCATTCACCCTTACGCAGTGCGACAGTGTTATCTGCAATTCTTCGGTCTGCAGCGATGAGCAAGCCGAAAGTAAGTTCGGCAACGGCCTTAGCATTCTTTCCAGGGCAGTTCCCAACAAATACACCAAGTCGCGAAGCAGTTTCGACGTCAATTGTATTTACTCCAGCACCAGCTCTGATAATTAAGCGCAGTTTGGGGGCAGCTTCGATCATGCTCCCGGTTACTTTAGTAGAGCGTACAACTAACACGTCAGCTTGAGTGGATTTAAGAGCATCAACTAGAGTTTGTTCTTTGAGGCTTGGGTCGACAAGATGGTCAAAATTTGCAGCGCTTAGAGTTTTCGTAACGTTTGGAGCTAAGGAATCTGCGATTAATATTTTCATAAATTCTTCAACCTCTGATACCCGTTAACAAAACTTTCGTTAACGGGTAGATATTTATTTTTGTCCAGTAAAATCAGTTTACTGGACCGTTAGACTGCTTGTCCAGACTAGAGCTTAAACGACATCTCTTCTGGCAATACTACAAATGATCTTGATCCTGGAATCTGTAGATCGTCAGACCATGGCATAATTTTGGATCAAACCACGTTGCCTTGGGAACCATAGTCTGCCCGCGATCAGAAATTGCAATAATTTCACGAGCCGAGACTGGAAAAAAGGACAAGGCAAAGTCGGCATTGCCACTATTAACTAAGCTTTCAAGCTCAGTGATGCCATTAATTGCAGGCACATAATGCATGCCATGAATGTGTGCTGGAGCGTAATCTTCAACCAGCGGCTTGATGATTTTTTCAGAAGCAATTGAAAGATCGAGATCGCTAAGCGGGTCTCCTTGCTTAGGGATAGTGGATTTTAAATTCAACCACTGCTTGTCTAAGTACAATCTAATTTCTCCTTTTGTCGTTGCTAAGCCATTCGAGGCGGGCAGGACTTCAAAATTAGTTTGTAAGTTTTTCATGAATTCCAAACGATTCCATTTTCCCGGGCGCACTTTGAGGGCCCGATTGTAGGCGAGAATATGCGCTGCTTTTTCAGGAAAGATTGTTACAGGAATAAAGCTTTCTGCGCGAGATAGTTCGCCCAACTCACACAGCTCATTGCATAAGCCTTCGGCAGCTTCAATCCGATGGTGGCCATCGGCAATATAGAGGTCGGGAATTTTACTGAAAATTTCTTGAACTTTATTAGTCTGCGAAACACGCCAGAGCCTGTTATGTACTTGCCCCATCGTATCAAAGGAATAGCAGGGACTTACCGATGTTTCTGTAGCGAGTAAGTGCTCAAGATTGGGATTTTCCTTGGCAAGTAAGAACAGTGGACTGACATGTCCACCAAATGCCGCAATTCGCTTTTGCCTATCGAGTACCTGCTCAGGAAATGTTTTTTCATGACCCTTGATCGTGCCGTTTCGATGTTCTTCAAGTTTGACCAATCCGGTAAGCCCAACTTGCTTGTGGCCCAAAATTTCTAACTCATGAATGAAGTATCCGGGGGTTGATTCAAGCTGAAAAATATTTTTCTCAAGTGCATTATGAAAATTAGTGCGGACACGCTCGTAAATTCTAGGGTCGAGATATGCAACTGGGCCAGCGAGCTCAAACTCTGCACGAACAATGTGCAGCAGAGAATTCGGGCGACTTTGCAAAAGTTTTTTAAAGCTTGCTTGGTCGTAGGCAAGATGTGGATAGCACGTAACTTCGGCCGCGTTTTCCGGTGCAGGTAAAAGAGCTCTGAAAGGTTTTATTTCCACGATCTATAATCCAGTGAATAGCTACGAATCGCGACAAGCTCATCATCGCTAAGACCCAGTTGACTTGCAAGCATGTAGTTATCGTTGAGGCTTTTTTCGATGATTCCTGGGTCATCAGCGGCAAGCACAACTTTCACACCGGCACGAACAAGGTCGACAATTGGATGATTCGTCAGATCGCATGTCTTTAGTGCAACGTTACACCAAGGGGAGACTTCCAGACAGGTTTCAGAATCCGCTAAATATTTAAGCAAACTTTGGTCTTGAATTGCTGTGATTCCATGACCAATGCGCCGCGGATTTAATTTGCGAATCGTTTCCCAAATTAATTCAGGCCCAAGTATTTCACCGGCATGTGCCAAAGTTACCAGGCCATTACTGCGCGCATAGTTGAAAACCTCGAGATACTGATCTACCGAAGTCGATGTCTCCATCCCTGCAAGTCCAAGAGCAAATACCGGGACTCCGAGTTTGTGTGCCTGCTCAATTAGCCTGATGGTGTCCTGGCCAGTTTCGTTAGCTGATCGCACAATATCGAAAATAAAGCCGAGGGTAATGGCATATTTGTTTTTTGCCTGCTTTGCTAATTCAGCTAAACCGCGGAAAAGTGTGGCAAGATCTGCGCCTAATCTTACAAATGTTGTTGGTGTAAAATAAATTTCAGCATGAACTACATTCTCATCTCGCAGCGTCTGCAGATAGTCATTACCAATCACTAAAATATCATCTTCATCACGGATTAAATTTGAAATGCGCAAGTAAACATGGATGAAATCGATAAAGTCAGTGATCTCAGGATAACTTTGCTTAAAATTTAAATTACTACGCTCTGGTAGATTGAAAATCTGCGGCGTTATATGATCAAGTGACAACTTATATTTTGCTGCTAATTTGCAGTAGGTTTGATAACGGACTGTGCCCTCAAAGTGCACATGTAGCTCTGCTGCTGGCAGGGATTTCCAGGAAAATCTTGCGTTTTTCTCTATATTCTTCATGTGCTAAGGTTTCGGTTTTTTGTAGTTGGTATATTACATGAAAAGCCTAAAAGCACAGCATCTTTCGGAGCAGCATTCCACGCCAGCTAGCAATGGACAGTTCTTGCCTGGGACTGTTGCTTTTGAACACGTTTCAAAAAGTTTCCGACGTGCAACACTTAAACGTAAATCTTACTCAAGTATTAAATCTGAATTTTTATCCTTCTTCCGTACCCGTGAACTTGATCATCATGATCTTGTCACAGCACTTGAACCGCTAACGATTAGTGTCAACCCAGGAAGCTCATTGGGGGTGATTGGACGTAACGGTTCTGGCAAATCAACCCTACTTAAATTAATTGCTGGTATTTATAAACCTGATATCGGCACCGTGAGCCGCTGTGGGAGAATCTCTGCTTTGATTGAGCTTGGTGCGGGATTTCATCCTGAATTTACGGGACGAGAAAATATTTATTTAGGCGGTGTGATGTACGGCCTAACCAAAACGCAGATTGATAGCCGTTTTGAGAAAATTGTAGCTTACGCTGAATTAGCAGATGTGATTGACGATCCGGTCAAAACCTATTCGTCAGGAATGTATATGCGCCTGGGGTTTAGTCTAGCTATTCATACCGATCCTGATATTCTGCTTGTGGATGAAGTGCTCGCTGTTGGCGATGCTAGTTTTATTCATCGTTGCCATGAGTCAATTTCTGAATTCAGAAGGCAAGGTAAAACATTAATTTTTGTCACACATGACTTAGCTTCAGTTGAAAGATGGTGTGATGAAGCAATTTGGTTAGATCAGGGTAAGGTCAAATTACGCGGGGAGCCGCGACGGGTGATTGACGCTTACCTGCAGGGCCTTGAAAAGGACGAAGAGCGCAGCCTTGCCGAGCAAAATGCAGCTGAATCGTCAGATCTGAGAAGTGAAAATAGTGATGAAGTTGTTGCTGAAGAAATCGTGCACCGCTGGGGCAATCAAGATGTCGTGATTGATGCAGTGAGGATGATTAAATCGTCTGGTGAGACAAGTTGGATTTTTCACGCTGAGGATGAGCTTGCAATTGAAGTTGATTACACCGTGAAAAAGCCAATTACTGAACTTGTCTTTGGAGTTGGTATCATTCGTGCAGATGGCCTGAGTGTTTATGGCACAAACACTCAGATTGAGGGAATGAAGGTTGAAACTAGCTCTTTCTCTCAAGCAGCAAATCTACCACTGCAAGGAAGATTTAAATTCCGCATTAAACGCTTAGGATTACTGGAGGATTCATACTATTTAGATCTTGCTTGCCACAGTGAAGATGGTTTGCCCTACGATTATCACCATCTCATGCATAAGTTTTCAGTGCGTAACCCCACACCATTTCACGGTGTTTACAGTCCAGAGCACAATTGGGATTTTGCTAGCAAGAGAGTTTGATCATACTAATGTTCAGAAATATTAAAGAAATGTTGCAATTTCGTGCTCTGATTTGGGCACTAGTTGGACGCCATTTGCACACACGTTATCGCGGTTCAATTTTTGGCTTTTTGTGGTCCTTTCTCAATCCTTTATGCTTGATCGCAGTTTACTCGCTAGTCTTTCGCTATTACATCCGCGCGGGCAACGTCGAGCATTACACTTTGTTTTTATTTACCGGCATGCTGCCCTGGATTTGGTTTTCTTCGGGCTTATTAGGTGCAACCGGCTCGATTAGTGGTGGTGGAAGTTTAATTACTAAAGCAATGTTTCCACCGCATGTTTTACCAACCGTTGAAGTCATTACCAATTTAGCTAATTTTGCTTTTGCTTTACCAATTTTAATTGGACTAATGTTTGCACATCAAGTTTATCCCGGCATCAGCATGTTGGCGTTACCCTTGGTGGTGCTAATCGAATTTATTTTTTTACTTGGATTGGCCTTAATGTTTTCTGCCTTAAACGTGCGCTTTCGCGATCTGCAGCACATTCTGGGCAATATACTTACGCTCTGGTTCTTTTTAACGCCGATTCTTTACCCGGTGAGTAATATTCCTGAGCAATTTAAGTTTACGATGACGATTAATCCTCTGGCGCTATTTACTGAAATGTATCAAGGCATTTTCTTGGAAAATAAATTTCCGGACTTGCAAAACATCCTACTTACCGCTGCTCTTTCACTCTTAATTTTTTGGCTCGGAAATAGTGTTTTTAATCGACATCGCGAAGAATTTGCCGAGCTAGTATAGCCAAGTTAATGCAAACTTCGATTAGCGCATTTGCGACTTGAGACGATTTCGTCTAAAAACCTCATATGCAAATCCACCAACTTGTTCATACGTTGAATTATGGCGACGCGATCTCAGGCGAGGCCTTAAGCATTAAGCGCTTACTCAAGCAGCGTGGGATTAAAAGTGAAATTTACTGCTTAAACCGTCATCCTCAGTTGCTCGATCAAGGGCAATCGATCAGTGACCTTGCCGAACTGAGTCAAACTCCTGAAAACGAGATTGTAATGATCTTACATTACTCTTTAGCTTCAGCATTGAATGATATTTATCGCTCTGATTTTCCAGGTAAGCGTGTGTTAATCTACCACAACCTTACCCCCGCAGAGTGGTTTGATGGCTATAACCCACGCGTCTACCGTGACTTGGTTGAAGGGCGTGCGGAGCTCCCGGGGATTTTAAGTTGCAGCGATCTAGTTTTGGCTGATTCGAGTTATAATGCCTCAGAGATTTTAAAAATTGCTCAAACACCGACACGGGTATTGCCCTTGCTATTCGATCAGGAAAAGTGGTCTAGGGTTGAGGCAAATCCTGGAATTTACCAAGCACTTAAGGCGCATGGCGGACAAAATATTTTACACGTCGGAAGACTTGCTCCAAATAAATGTATCGAAGATATCATTAAGGCCTTTTATTTTTACCATCATAAGATTAATCGCCAAAGTAGACTCTGGTTAGTCGGCATTGAAATTGATACGGAAATTTATGCACTCGAGCTGCGTCGTTTAATCTCAAAGCTCGCTCTGACAGAAGCAGTCGAACTTTGTGGCTCAGTTGCTGATTCCGAGTTGCGCGCATTTTACCAAGCAGCCGATTGCTATGTTTGCATGAGCGAGCACGAAGGGTTTTGTATGCCCCTGCTTGAAGCGATGTACTTTGGCTTGCCAGTCATTGCCTTTAACAGTACGGCCGTAGCTGAAACTCTAGGGACAGCAGGGCTACTAGTTGCGGAAAAAAATCCTGCGCTACTTAGCGAACTATTTAACTTAGTGATCACTGACTCGACTTTACGCGACGATTTAATTGCCCGTGGAAAAGAGCGCGCGAAGAATTTTAGTCTACAAAATTTCGACACTAAGCTTGATACGGAATTATTGAATGTAATCAACTCTGCTGTATCAAGTAACCCCGCAACTAAGGCTTATGCTTAAGCTTGGGCTTGACTTACGAGCATTAGATCCGAATTTTAAGGCCCATGCCGGACGAGGCACTGGGCGTTATGTGCGCGAAGTCACCCAACGCTTGCTCAGCAGTGCATACCAAGAGAAAGCTCGGGCTTGCGGAATCCAAATTCAGGAACTATCCGCTGCAAGACTTGGGCACGGGTCACTTAGTGCTGTTTTTAAAAATCTCGTGCCAATTGGTCGAATCACACTTGAACAACAGTTACTACTGCCCCGCCGTATTCAGCAAACTGGAATTGATAAGATACATTTTTTTGCTCACGGCGATTCACCATCACGCCTTAAGATTCCCAGCATTATTACCGTATTAGACTTAATTCCACTACGCTTTCCTGAACTATACAAGGCAGATCGGCCGAGCTGGCGATTTCATTTAGCACGCTACTTTGAGCTCCAAGCAATCAAAAATGCTGAGCGCATTATCGCAATTTCTGAAGCTACTAAGCGTGACTTGATTGAAATTCTTGAAATCCCGAAGGAGCGTATTTTCGTCACTCCTTTAGCTGTCGGCACAGAGTTTAGGGCACGACCTTCAAAGCGAGAAGCATATAGCGCGCTACAGAAAAAATTGCGCGATAATTTTGGAATTCCTAGCGAGAGAGATTTACTGATTTATATTGGCGGAATCGATCCTCGAAAAAATATTCCGTTTTTACTGGAAGTCTTTGCTCAACTACTGCACGCTAATAAAACTGCAGGGGTAAAAAACTTGCCCTACCTGTGTTTAGCAGGTCCGTATGAAAACGATCGGCATTTTCCTGCCTTGCAAGCAAAAATTAAGCAGCTCCAGCTCAGTGCCGAGGTCAAGCTTTTGGGATTTGTTCCTGAGTCAAAGTTAATCGAACTTTATCACGCAGCAACGCTAGTTGTATTTCCTTCGCTTTACGAGGGCTTTGGACTACCGGTGCTTGAAGCCATGAACTGTGGTGTGCCTGTAATTTGTGGAAATAATTCATCATTACCTGAGGTGCTCGGGACAACTGGATTACTCGCTCGGGACTCAGACATCGATGACTGGACTAGTAAAATCAATCAAGTATTAAGCTCGATTGATCTACAGGAAAAATTAGCTAATGATGGGCTAGAGCGCTGTAATAATTTCTCCTGGGAATATACGGCAGATCAAACATTAGCTGCGTATAGCAGTAAATTAAATTTCAATTAATCTAGGTTGTCTCATTATTCTATTCACCAGCATGTTCGAATCACCCCGCAGACACAGAGAGCAAGGCCTAAAAGCTGCAAAGCCAAATACGCTAGATTTAGTTGATTATATCTTTTTAGTCGCTTGCTTGATTTTGGGGTTTTATTTGCGGTTCTCTTTCTTGCGCCAAACTAATGCTGTGATTGATGCAGATGAAGCTATAGTTGGTCTGATGGCAAAACACATCGCTGCCGGATTCCCTGTGCCAATTTTCTACTACGGACAAGCCTATATGGGTTCGCTAGAGGCGATACTTGTTGCAGGAGTATTTTATATATTCGGGCCTTCATCCTTAGGGTTGAAGCTCGTTCCGCTTTTATTTTCGATGATTTTTATACTTTGCGTTTATTTTTTAGGACGCTATTTGTTTGACCGCACTGCTGGACGATTTGCGGCGCTTTTTGCTGCTGTCCCACCGCACGGACTGTTAGTTTGGAGCACTAAAGCACGTGGAGGTTTTATTGAGGTCGTAGTTTTAGGAACCATTTGCCTAATCCTCGGGCTTAAGATTCTAAAATACTATAAATTTAATATCCGCTCTTTTTCTCTCCTGGGCCTGATTTTAGGACTTGCGTGGTGGGTCAATAATCAATCGATTTATTACTGTTTTGCTTTAGGATTAACACTTGGTCTTTATGCTCTCATTCGGCTCGGGCTTTTACGCTCATTGACATTGCTGACTGTGACCTTATCTAGCTTTTTACTTGGAGGCGCGGCATTTTGGTATGCCAACCTTAGCTGGCGTCCCAAATTTCAGTCCTTTTTTATTTTTGAGCATAGCAATCCAAGTGACTTAGTGAAAAATATTCACGGTTTTTTTGCTCAAGGACTCCCGATGATTCTTGGAGCCCGTAGATTTTGGAATACTACAGCAGTTTTCCCTTACGCTGAAGTTATTGCCTACAGCTGTTTTACCGTGATTATGATCGTTGCTGTTTCCCTGGCGGTTTTGCGGCGAGAACACCGCGGCGGGATTATCTTACTTTTGGTTTTTACCTGCTCGATTCCACTTATTTTTGCAACAAGCCAATTTGGTTGGTTGAGTCAAGAACCACGCTACCTACTTCCGCTCTATTCGTCCTATTTTCCCTTAATTGGCTTAAGTCTGTCTTTCTTAAGATCGCGCACAGAAGAGCTTGGAGCGATTGCTGAGGCTGCCGTTTATATACTTTTTAGCGCACTCTTGAGCTTGCACCTAGCGTCACTCTACCACGGAGAAATCACTCCAGGAGAGCCCTTTATTTTTAAAGGGGAGCGTGTGGCAAAAGACCAGAGCCAACTTTATGATTGGCTTGAGCAAAACAACTATCGACATATTAAAACAAACTACTGGATTGGCTACCGCACCGCATTTGAAACAAACGAGGCGATTACATTTTCTCGCTATAAAGGGCCACAAAGCTTGCGTATTCCAGATTATGAGCGGGACATAAGACGTAGAGAGTATGCCCCACTTGTGTTGGTCCCTACGCAAGCTAACTTGCTTAGTAAGGGGTTAAGCGATCAAGGTTTTCGTTTTCGTACGACCCCAGTAGGGAGTTATGTTGTAATTGATCAAATCTCCCCTATTTCAGGTGAGCAAAAGTTAGTTCCACTCCAGGCAGAAGAGCTAGCTACTACCCACAACCAGGAAGAGCGGGCGTTACTTGTTGACGGCAAGGAGGATCAGCGTTGGGGGACAAAACATGTGCAGGAACCTGGCATGCGTATAGATGTAAATTTTTCAAAACCGCGCATAATTTCTGGCCTCAATCTTGATTTGGGCGCTTGGAAGCACGATTATCCGCGGGAGTTAGTTATTTACGGGATTTCTCCAGATGGCAGTAGTTGTAAATTGATTGATACTCGCGGAAATACTGCCCTACACTACGCGCTTGAAGAGGAAAGGACACTGGAGTTTTATTTTCCGAAGCTCTCTGTTAAAGGGTTGAGCATCAGCCAGGAAGGACAAACCCCGCAAATGGATTGGTCACTAGCTGAATTGAAGGTCTTTGAACCTGAAAATGACAAGTAATCAAGTAATAATTGTGTTATTGGGCGCATGCTCATAACCAGAGGATAATCGAGGTTAAAAACAGTGGGATTTAATTGTGGTATCGTGGGACTTCCGAATGTTGGCAAGTCGACAATTTTTAGCGCTTTGACATCAATTCAAGCTCAAGCTGCCAATTATCCGTTTTGTACAATTGAACCAAATACTGGGGTTGTTCCACTACCTGACCCACGACTCGAAGTTTTAGCGGCGATTGCTAATTCCAAGGAAATCATCCCGACAACAATTGAATTTGTCGATATTGCAGGTCTTGTCAAAGGTGCTTCACAGGGGGAAGGCCTGGGCAATCAATTCCTAGGACATATCCGTTCTGTGGATGCCATTGCGCATGTGGTGCGCTGCTTTGAGGACGATAATATTATTCACGTCAACGGCCGCGTAAATCCGCAGGCAGATATTGATGTGATTAATACAGAGCTTTTACTTGCCGATTTGAGCTCAGTTGAGAAGCGCATTGACCGTGTGCGGAAGGCTGCAAAATCTGGCGATAAAGCAGCTAAGGAGGAGGCAACAACACTAGAACTCGCACAAAAGTATCTAGCAGAAGGAAAATCCTTGCGGCTTTGCCCAGAAATAGAGAGTTTTCGTGCCCTTGGTTTCATCACTGCAAAGCCAACATTATATGTGGCAAATGTCACTGAAGCTGAGATTAAGAGCGGAACAAATGAATCTGAACATTTGAGTGCTTTGCGAAAGATTGCTGCTCAAGAAAACACTCCAATTGTTACAATTTGTGGGGCAATGGAAGCAGAAATAGCACAATTGCCTAAGGAAGAACGCTCTGCATATCTTGAGGAGCTAGGATTAAAAAATTCTGGCTTAGACCGGCTAGCATTAGCAGGTCACGGTTTGCTAGAACTGATCACCTTTTTTACGGTCGGGCCGAAGGAATGCCATGCCTGGACTTGTCACAAAGGGGCAACCGCGCCGGAGGCGGCAGGGAAAATTCATACTGATTTCGAACGTGGTTTCATTCGTGCTGAAGTGATTGGTTATGATGATTACGTGCAGGGAAAAGGTGAAGCGGGGGCTAGAGATAACGGCAAACTTCGCATCGAAGGCAAGACATATATAGTAGTAGATGGTGACGTAGTACATTTCCGTTTTAACGTGTAATTGCTGCAGCGCTAAATGTAGCTATCTTATTAAAATCAATAGAAAATTTATCACGCATCGGTCTTCGATATATCTAGTACATCGAAGTGAAAATAATAATGCAAATGAGATTGTTGCGACTAAATTTGATTACGTTTGATAGTGGCATGCATGGCATTGTGAGAGTGTATCAAGTTGCCGCCTCAGTCCAAAGCACGATACCCGATTTATAAAAATCATACGTCAAGAGGAAAAAGATGTTGTGAATATTTTTTTTATTTTGTATATCCCAGTACTATGCTAGATATTCTTCTAGCATGTTAGTTGAAGTGATGTGTTAAGTAATTAACTATTTATGACGACTAACAAGCAAAAGTGTGGGGGTTCAGCAGTATCGAATCTTCCATGCAGTTTGTTAATGCATAAGTGAGGAAATAAAAATGGCAAAGAAGAAAGCAACAAAAAAAGCTGTGAAGAAAGCTCCAGCTAAGAAGAAAACAGCAAAGAAAGCTACTAAGAAGAAAGCAAAAAAAAAAGTAGATAGTTCGTGGACAGGAACTACTGTAACCCGAACTGCTGCTGCAAAGCCTGCGACAACAACTCGCAAGGCTGCAAAGCGGACTACTAAGACCGCATCAAAAGCTCGGGCTCGCGCGTAGTTCCTTCCCGACTGTAGAGGGCGAATCTTCTTTTCCCTCTTTTTCTTTGAAAAAATATAAATATTTTAAGCTGCCAAGTTGGTCCTTTTGGATATATATCTTGGCAGCTTTTTTATTTTCTAATCAAGCTGCTAACACTTAAACTTTAGGAATCAAGCGATTTTGGCTGAAATTTAGCTCATCAGTCACGCTTTGAATCCGAGATTTTATACCAGTTTGCAAAAAGATTTTGGATAAATTCACGTTCATTGCAAACTGGTGTAAAAGATGATCAGTAGCAAATGTTCATGCTATGTTGGCGCTAGTCTTAAGCTATGAGAAAAGATTCCAAACAAGATTTGATTGCCCAAGTATTGTCAGGATCTGAACGCGCGCTCGCGCGCTGCCTATCCCAGATTGAAAACAACGAGACGCAAGCTCGGGAAATAATCAAAACGCTCTTTACTCGAACAGGCAAAGCAAAAATTCTGGGCATAACTGGGGTGCCAGGCGCTGGTAAGTCAACCTTAGTTAGTCAGTTGATATTGGCTTTAACGGCTCAAGAGAAAAAAGTTGCAGTTTTGGCAGTTGACCCTTCAAGCCCATTTACAGGTGGGGCAATCCTCGGAGATCGAATTCGTATGCTCTCCAGTATCGCCTCAACTGGTGTTTTTGTTAGGTCCGTAGCAAGTCGAGGAGCATTAGGAGGCCTTTCCCCGAGCATCCATGAGTCAATCATGGTGCTAGATGCTGCTGGATTTGATGTAATTATCGTAGAAACTGTCGGTGTTGGGCAGGCTGAAGTAGATATTGTAAAGGTTGCAGATCTTGCCGTCGTAGTTTTGGTGCCAGGTATGGGCGACTCGGTTCAGGCTCTGAAGGCAGGAATTTTAGAAATTGCCGATATTTTTGTGATCAATAAAGCTGACCATCAAGGGACAGAACGCCTGAGAAAAGATCTGATCTCAGTCATCCAATTAAACCCCAACAGCTCTGCGCCAAAACCTGAGATATTACAGACAGTTGCTACTGAGGCAAAGGGCATTACGGAGTTTGTCAAAGCCATTGATAATTTTTTCGGAGTTGCAGAATCAGATCTACGATTAGAGGGCAGAAGGAAGCTTGCATTGCGTGATATGTTGGTGAAAATTGTTTCACGCGAACTTGTCGATGAGCGAATTAAGCGGGCGGAGCAGACTGGGGCACTGAATAAAATCTTAACAGAGCTAACTAATCGGGAAATAGATCCATATAGTGCATGTGATAGTTTAAAGCAGCTTTGAGGTAATAAATTAATGGACTCCTTTTACTCTAGCGAACACCGTATCTTCCAACAAAGTGTTAGGCGCTTTTGTGCACAGGAAATTCTTCCCCAGCTGACAAGCTGGGAAGAACAAAAGCATTTCCCTGACGAACTTTTTTCTAAGCTGGGAGAGCAAGGATTTCTTGGTGTGCTTGTTGCTGAAGAGTATGGAGGCGTAGGCGGTGATTATATCCTAGCTAGTGCCTGGTGCGAGGAATTTGGCCGCGTGCCGGCTGTGGGGCTTACAACCGGCGTGCATATGCACTCTGTTGTTGTATCTGCCGCACTAAACCGCTTAGGTTCAAATCAAGCCAAAGAACAATTTTTGGCTGATGCCGTATTGGGCAAAGCGATTGGTGCATATGCCTTTACCGAGCCTGGAGCGGGTAGTGACCTATCAAGCATCATTACCACTGCAAAAAAAGATGGTGATTACTTCATTATTAATGGCGCTAAGACTTTTATTACTAATGGCGCGCGAGCCGATTTTATCCTCTTACTGACAAAAACAGAGCCCGATCGAGGTTTTAAGGGGTTTACGACATTTGTGGTTGATACGACCTTAGCCGGTTTTAATGTGAATCGTAAGCTTGATAAGCTGGGATGGCATTCATCTGATACGGCTGAGCTTAGTTTCCAAGATATGCGTGTTCACAAGTCAATGATTTTGGGTGAATACAACCGTGGCTGGTATCATGCGATGGACTCACTTAACTGGGAACGCTTGATGTTAGTGTTGAATTCAATTGGCGGGGCAACTCAATGCCTGGAGTCAACTGTTCCCTACATTAATGACCGTAAAGTTTTTGGCCGGCCGGTTGCAGCTTTTGATCATACGCGGGAATTAATTGCGACACTTTGGAGTAAACTCCAGGCTGCTCGTGCGGTTGCTTATCAGGCTGTGAATGAAGTGCAGGCGGGGAAAGACCCTAGGCTTTTGACAAGCTTAGCTAAAATCTATGCTTGTGAGCTGGCTGTGCAAATCGCTGACCGCTGCCTGCAGTTACACGGCGGATACGGCTATACAACAGAATTCCTGCCGGAGCGTTGGCTGCGTGACTTACGTTTGAATCCAATTGGTGGTGGGACCAGCGAAGTCATGGCAATGGTTGCTGCTAAAGAAATGGGGTTTGATCTGCTCTAAGCTGCAAAAATAGGTGGCAGCGGCACACCGATTGACTGGCCGACGATACGAATAAGATTTCTCTCCTTCTCATGTAATTGGCCATCCCAAGCTGCGGCGCGAATCATTGCCGCGCAAGATTGGGCTTTAATATCATCACTGGCGTTACGAATTTGATCAATTGCAGTTTGCACGTGATCGCGAGTTAGCCCTGCACGTTCGATAAAGGAAAGTTTTGCTGCAGAAAAAAGCCCCGCCCCTAGTAAAAAAGCTTGCTTGGCATGTTCCGGATTATCAGTTCCAACGACACAGACTGCAGAAATAATAGTTGAAGCCGCCTCTTGGATTGCTAAGCCAGCATCTGCCGCCTGACTGAAGGGATTTCTTGAAAAAACAGACTCTAGCGTTGATAAAAACGCATACTCAGCAAGTGTTACTTCATCGTCAGCTTCAGCAAGCGTGCGGTAGGTAGCAAGTAAATCTTGCTGTCGCTCTGGAGTTAAACGGCGCAAAGCTGGCAAAGCGAGTGTAAACAATGAAAATTTGTCTTCAATTGATAAAACTTGCATTTGCGACCAAATTGCCTGGTCATATTCTGGGAATTTTTTTGAACTCGCTACTAAGTGCTCCTGGCGCGTTAAAACGTCAGCATGTGAAGAGGCAAATAGTCCGGCAACAAGTGCTGGGGCATAATTAGGCGAACGTGCCGCGTCTTTAAGCGTTACAGGTGGTTTATCTAAAGCTTCACGTGCACGGCTGACTTGTGACTGATTTAATGACCCTGCAAAACTCATGCTCGTAAGTGAATCTACTCCTTGAGCTTGATCGGCAGCTTCCGACTGAATACGTTCAAGTGAAACGCCCTCAATGCGAGAAATTCTTGAATCGAGTGGGGGATGCGAAGCCATCAACTGCAGGAAACTTGTGCCTAGTGCATCGGCAAAGAAGAAGTGACTTGCTTCTTCGGCTTTGGAATTCTCAATGTAAGCGTGTTTAAAACTTTCTCCAATACGACGTAAAGCTCCAGAAATTCCCAAGGGATTTCGCGTAAACTGCACAGCTGAAGCATCAGCCAGGAATTCTCTTTGTCTACATATCGCCGCTTTAATTAAATTTGCCGCAAAAACGCCGATTGACCCAGCTAAAAGCAAAATTAGTCCAAACAGTGCAGGGCCGCTTGAATCTTTACTACGCCTGCCGCTATTACGTGTGGTTGCTCGTAAAATTGTACGTCCAAGCATTGCGATGCAGAGCAGACCATAAGCAAGACCCATTAAACGAAGATTAATTGTCATGTCGCTGTTGAGAATATGACTGAACTCGTGGCCAATCACTCCTTGGAGTTCATCGCGACTAAGCTTTTCGAGCGCACCGCGAGTGACCCCAATCACTGCATGATGTACGTCAAACCCAGTAGCAAACGCGTTAATCCCTTCTTCGTGATCTAATAAGTAAACTTCTGGAATTGGAATACCCGAAGCTAAGGCCATTTCTTCAACAATATTTAATAAACGTCTTTCGTTTGCCTCTGCGCTTGAGGGCACAAGTAATCTGCCACCCAGAGAAATTGCTACATACTCAGGCGATTGCTTTAATGTTGCAATTCTATAAAGACTTCCAATGAAAATGATTATTAATGTCCCAAGCGCTATATAAGTCAGATGCTCAGGTTTAAGATGACCTTTAGTTGCAAAGAAAAATCCCGCATCAACTAGTAGAACAACTCCTGCTACTGCAAAAAAATAGAGCAGATAAAGCTTTCTGCTTCTCGAGCGGGCAGCGTGTTGGTGCTCGAAAAAGTTCATGGGATGCTTATTTTCGGCTTAAAATGAAACTTTTGGTGCTGCACGTTCAGCTTCACTGCCAGTGCTTTGCAAGAGTTCTGCCGGGGTAAAACCAAACATCCCTGCAATGATATTATTCGGGAAAGACTCGCGAGAGACATTATAGCTCATGACCGAATCATTGTAAGCTTGCCGTGAAAAGCCGACTTTATTTTCTGTCGAGGTGAGTTCTTCCATGAGTTGGTTCATACTCGTATTTGCTTTCAGATCTGGATAAGCTTCAGCCAAGGCGAAAAGTCGACCGAGTGCACCATTGAGTTGAGATTCAGCTCCAGAAAGTGCTTGCATCGTTGCTACATCTCCAGGCTTCTGAGCCGCGGTATTTGAAGCAGTAACAGCTTGATTGCGCGCTGCGATAACTGCCTCAAGAGTTTCTCGCTCATGTTTAATATAGCCTTTGACTGTTTCAACAAGGTTAGGGATTAGATCGTAACGACGCTTGAGTTGAACATCGATCTGAGAAAATGCGTTCTTAAATCCATTTCGCAATGACACTAAGCGGTTGTAAATGCTAATAATTAAAAATGCGACTACGACTACAACGCCAATAAACCATTCCATGATGTCCTGATCCTCCAGTTTGAGTCGATACTTAATACAAAATGCGGAACTTTATTGTATTTGGAATATTCTTTAATTCCTCAATTACCTGACTGTTATACTTCTTATTAACGTCAGTAACCAAGTAGCCAATTTCTTCATTGGTTCGAAGGTATTGGCCTAGAATATTGATTTTATGTTCAGACAAAATCCCGTTAACTTGGGCAAGAATTCCCGGGACATTTTTATGAATATGTAAAAGCCGATGGGCAGCCGAAGCTTGCGCCGCCTGAATTTCTGGGAAATTCACACTACCATGCGATTCACCGCAGTTAATGTAATGCAGTAAGCGACCGGTTGTGTATTGGCCGATGTTATACTGAGCTTCAACGGTGCTGCCGCCGATATGTGGGGTGAGAATAACATTTGTCAGGCCTTGTAGCGGAGATGTAAAGGTTTCATTCTTGTTTTTGGGTTCTTTCGGGAACACGTCAACTGCAGCGCCAGCTAAGTGACCACGCCGTAGCGAATCAGCTAGTGCTTCAATTTCGATTACGTGCCCACGAGCAATATTTAATAAGTACGCGCCCTTTTTCATGAGGCCTAGTTCTTTTTTGCCCAGTAGCCCTTGATTCGCGGCACGCCCGTCTACATGAATCGTTACAATGTCACTAATTTTTAGCAGGTCATTTAAGGTTCTGCACCTCTTGGCGTTTCCTAGCGAAAGTTTTTCGACAATGTCGTAATAATAAACCTCCATACCAAGATTTTCAGCGAGCACTGAAAGCTGTGAGCCGATATTGCCGTAGCCGATAATGCCTAATTTTTTTCCACGCACTTCATACGATCCGTCGGCTGACTTCAGCCAAGCTCCGCCGTGCGCAGCAAGGCTTACAGGAAAGACCTTGCGCAGTAACATAATGATATTGCCAATCGCTAATTCAACCACGCTACGTGTGTTGCTGTAGGGAGCATTAAAAACAATTACGCCTTGACGCGCGGCATTGATCGTATCAATTTGATCGGTGCCGATACAAAAAGCCCCAATTGCCAGGAGACGATTTGCTGCTTCAAGAACTTTTTTAGTGACTTTAGTTTTTGATCTAATCCCGAGGATTGAGACATCTTTGAGGGCCTTGATTAACTCATCTTCATCCAGGGCAGTATGCACCAAATCGACCTGGTAACCGTCAGCTTTAAAGCGATCGGCTGCTTCTGGATCAATGCCTTCAAGTAGTAAAACTTTGATTTTACTTTTAGGATAGGAAAATTTACGAGGTAGGTTATTAGTATAAAGCACTTCATCAAAGCTTTTAGCAACGCTGTCGGCTTGGTCGACAACCTTCTCGCGTGAAACGTTCTCTGTAAGCGCCACAAATTCTTCGGCGACCCCTGCTTGGCGCATTTCTAAATCCGTTGCACCGTCACCAATTACTGTTACTTCGCTACCAAGTCCTAATTTTTCTAGTTGTTTCACTTTACCTTTTTCTTGCGCTAAAACATTTTGCTTATCAAAGCCAATAATATTGCCGGAGTTATCAAAGACAAAGGAATTGGCAAAAACTTGGCTGTCTTTGATATGCAGCTCACTAATGACAGGTAGAACATAGTCGTAGAATCCACCTGTTACAACAAAGATATCAGCATGATATTTTTTAAAA
Organism: bacterium; assembly: GCA_016786595.1. Taxonomy (NCBI): domain Bacteria; species bacterium. The sequence continues at coordinate 168,432 of JAEUWB010000060.1, forward strand.
AAAGCTTTATTACGTTGAAAAGATGGGGTAATTTTGCGCTTAAGGGTTGCGGTTAATTCTTTAAGGTGTTTACGGTTTGCCTCAAGTAGTTTAATCCGCCGCTCTAAAGACTCTGGGAACGAGAGTTCACCTCTCATCGCTAAGTGCGATAAATTTTGAATTTCGCGAATTGTTTCCTCTGCATAAGGCTTATCGCGTAATGAGATACGAGCTAGCTCATCAAGAGCTTCGACTTGCACTAGCGTGCTATCGAAATCTAGTACGAATATTTTTTTCTTCTTAGCCATCTTTATAGCGTTTCCCATAAATATTTTGCATCTGTAGCAAACACAGCTGAGTTATAAAAAACATTCCCGCTTTGTGCACAAGCTTTGCATTGGCTTGCTTTTAACGGGGAAACGCTATGAATTGGCTGGTTGTGTCTGCGACACAACTTATCTACCAGTTTGCAAAAATCATGAGTTTTATCCAAAATCTTTTTGCAAACTAGTATAACAGTGCTATTAGGATTAGTAGATAATTTTAAATCAACATACCCCTATAATGTTTCATGAATCTTGAAGTTTTTAAGAATATCATCGGCCCAGGCAATGTTTTACTTGACCCAGCGGATTTAAGCTTTTGGGGCAAAGATGCATGTGTCGAATATGTAGCTAAACCGGCGGCAATATTGAGACCTGGTAGTGAAGAAGAAGTCCAAAAAATAGTATTAGAATGTAGGAATCAGAAAATTCCACTTGTCCCCTCGGGAGGTAGAACTGGCCACAGTGGTGGGGCTACCGCACAAAATGGTGAAGTTGTTATTTCGCTTTCGCGTCTCAACAAAATTTATAAAATCGACCCAATTGATTTACTTGCCCATGTCCAAGCTGGTGTTGTGACCCAAGATCTACAGCAAGCAGCTCTAGCGCAAGGACTTTTTTATCCAGTGCAATTTGCCAGTCAGGGCTCAGCATTAATTGGTGGAAATCTCGCAACGAATGCAGGAGGTTTACGTGTGATTCGCTATGGGTCGACTCGTGATTGGGTGCTGGGCATGCGCGTTGTTACGGGTGCGGGTGAAGTGATGGAATTAAACGGCCCACTTTATAAAAATCAAACTGGTTATGATTTACGAAATCTCTTTGTTGGATCAGAGGGAACGCTTGGAATTATTACTGAAGCCTGGATGAAACTTACAACTAAGCCAGGTGAAATGCTAACACTATTGGCTGGCTGCGCCACAACAAGTCAAGTTTTGACTGCACTTGGGCGTGTCCGCAGCGCAGGGTTTGCGTTACAGTTGTTCGAATATTTTGATGAACAATGTTTGCAACTTGTACTCAAGCACGCCAAACTTAAAGCTCCATTCGCAAAGTTTTTTCCGCGCTATATGTTGATTCAAGTTGAAATTCCAAACCCCGCTGAAGCTGAGCGAGTGGAAAGTGTGCTGGCAAGTTTAATTGAAGATGGCGTTCTTGATGATGCAGTTGTTGCGCAGAATAAAACACAAGCCGAAGAATTAGTTGCTTATCGTGAGCGGATTAGTGAGTCAATTCGCAAAGAAGGCTATCCGCACAAAAACGATATTGCAACACCGGTTGCTGCGTTTGGAGATTTTATAACCGAACTGGAGGTTTTGCTGCGCGGACCACTTTCTTGGGTTAAGTGCTTAATGTTTGGCCATTTGGGCGATGGAAATACGCATTTAAATTTTCTTAAGCCAGAGACGATGAGTGTGGACGAATTTAAAAAGAAAGGCCATGAGATCGATCAATACACTTTTGGTTTAGTGCAAAAATACAAAGGTAGTATTTCTGCTGAGCACGGGATTGGCTTACTCAAACAGCCCTATCTGGACCAGTTTAAAACAAAAACAGAATTGACTTATTTGCGATCGATTAAAAAACTCTTTGACCCAGATTTGATTATGAATCCGGGGAAGATGTTGTAGCTAAGCTTTGGCTTGCAACTAGGGAATATAAATCGCTATATGTATTACCGAGTTTCGAATTTACTACTGCACGTCTGAGGTAGAGATGTAGCGGGTATTCGTGGGTAAAACCCATTCCGCCGTGGGTTTGAATCGATTTCTCAAGCACGGCTGGCATATTCTCAGAGGTAAGCGCCTTTGCTGCAGCAGAAACTTTAGCAAATTGCACTTGGTCGTTGTCGAAACACCAGCTTGAAAAACGCGTCAAAGTTCCACAAGCTTCAACAGCTAAATACATGTCAGAAATTTTATGCTGCACAGCTTGGAATGAACCAATTGGCTTGCCAAACTGCTCACGAGTTTTGACATACTCAGTAGTAAGCTCCAGCGCTTTTACTCCACAACCAACAAGCTCAGAAGCTAAAGTTGTGTTAACTAATTGAGTGTAAAGTTCCAGATCTTTAGCAGATAAATCATCACTAAGGATTGTAACCGGCGTAGACTTAAGTAAAATCGTGCAATAAGGGCGAATTAAATCAAGTCCGCTAGTATAATCAGTATCTAAGTTTGTATTGTCTAGCGCACAAAGCTTAAACGCTTGGTTCTCTGCTTGTGCTAAGAAAATGACTTTAGACGCCCAAGCAAGCGCAGGCACAACTTCAAGTTCTCCCGATACGCTAGCATCAGTAAGCTTGAGGTTCGACTTTGTGAACGACCCCGTTACGCGCAAATTGCCGTTAATAATATTTTCTAAGTAAGCTGATTGGGTTGTGTGGTTAGCGAAAGTTGAGATCGCTTGAATGCCAAATAATAAAGTTTCAGCTAAGGGAATGGGCAATAGTGCTGCGGCACTAAGTCGAGAAATTACATCCACTGCACACTGGCCAAGACCTAGACCTTGATGCTCTTCGCGGGCTGCTGCGGCAAAGACCCCAAGTTCTGCTATCTTAGCCCAGAGTTTGGCTTGCCAGTCAGTCCAAGCTTGGGGATTAAGTGCGCGAACCTTTTCCAGCGGAGCCTCGGCGTCGAAAAATTCTTTGAGGCTAGTGCTAAACTCTTCAAGATCTTGGTTAACTAGAAAACTCATGCCTCACCTTAGCTTAATCCAAGGATTGCTTTAAGTTCATCAGAAGGTTGCCAAGGGGGACGAAAAACTACTTCTACTTCAGATTTTTGAACACCATGTAATTGAGCAGTTTTTGAGCGAATTTCTTCTACAAGCTGTGGGCCTGCTGGGCAACCCATCGAGGTAAAGGTCATGGTAATCTTCAGCACAGCAGTCTCCGGATGAAGATCGATATTGTAGATTAACCCAAGTGTCCAGACATCAACAAAAATTTCTGGGTCGATTACGGTTTTTAAAACTTCAATTACATCTTCACGCGTTGCAATGTCGTTGATCTTCATAAAATTTTCACTTTGCATTGGGAAATAGTTCCTGCTCGAGTAAATCGCAGATCATATGGACGAGCAACATATGCGCTTCCTGTATTTGCGATGTGACCATTGATTCAACGAGGAGTACATGTTCTGCAAGATCAAGGCAATGGCCCCCAGTTTTGCCCAGGAGCGCAATACTAAGCGTAGACCTTGCCTTGGCAACGTTAAGAACTTTTACGATATTTGGCGAATTACCGCTGGTTGAAAAAACAATTAAGGCATCTTTATCGGTTAAAAAAGTCTCCGCTTGGCGTGAGAATACAGTGTCGTAATCGTAATCGTTTGACCAGCAACTCATGGTTGAGGGGTCAAGAAAGTGTTGGGCGCGAATTCCCGGGCGTTCCCTTAAGTAGCGCGCAACTAGTTCTTCCGTGAGATGCATTGCATCGCAAGCCGAACCACCATTTCCGCAAGAATAAATTGTGCCGCCTTGGCGAATGACTTTAGCCAAATTATGAACTATTTTTGTAATTTCAGGGGCTAGCCGCTTCAGCTTGCTCTGGGACTCAGTTGATTGAGTGATATAGGTTTCAATGAAGTTACTCATTGGCGCACTATATAACTAGACTTAAAGTATTCAAAGTATCAGCGATAAATTGAGGACAATTCCGTGATTTTTGGCATAAACCCAGTATATGCTTGGAAAATCAAAGCACGATCGCCGGAAAATTTCAGACTGATAATAACAATGTACTGCGAGAATAACGCCCTAGCTAAGCAGCGAGCCTATATTGCTGCTCAATAATACGCTCAACTTCTTCAATGAGTGAGCCAATTGAGTATGCCCAGACGTATTGTCCTGCTTTATGTCCTGTTAGAACTTCAGCAATTGAGTCTCGTTCATCTACGCGGTGCTTCATGAACAGCTGCTTGCCGTCAGTGAGCATCATCATGTCTTTTGGTTGCTCGTAAAGACGTGGGAGTTTTTTTCGTAAGTAGGCAATACCACGGCGAAAACGATTCACTGGCAGGCCTTCTTTTTTCATACGAAAAAGCCAGGATAATAGCACAATATCTGCGTAGCTATATTTCGCACGTCCACGCTGGCGGGATTTGCCAGTTGGTGGAACCAAGTCGGTTCGCGCATAATAATTTAATAATGCTAAACCGATACGTTCTTCATTGCCAGTTAGCGCACGTAGAATACCCTGCACTTCTTTTGCTGTGAATTCACGCTCTATTGTTCTTAGATTTGAAAGCTTTTCTTCCATGATGATTACCCACGCTCCGGGGTACAGAATAGATAGACAAGTTTCTAAGTGTCAATAAGGTAAATTGTGGACGAAGTCCATTTTCCTTAATGATTTCATATTTTTGCAAGAATTTTAACCGTTTTAAAGTAAAATGGATAGTTTTTATACTTTTACTCGTGGGTACGCCGGGACAAAGAGTTTTCGGTCATTAGCAGCAACGATTAGTTTGCTGTAATCCTGCCCCCAGCTATGGGGAACAAGTTCACTGTCATATGGAATACGCCCTTCATCTTGAGGATCATAAGTGTGGCTTGTCACATAAAAAAGATGGGCCGTTTCCGTGAGCACTTTAAGCCCATGTAAAACACCTGGTGGAATTCGAATTACGGACTCTGTTGCACGCGCATCGAGAGTTTTGTCGCCGATATAAAATACATTGATATTTTTATAGGTAGGGCTTTCTTCGCGATTGTCAAAAAGCACAGCTTCAAGAACGCCAACTCCGCAATACCACCAGTCAGTTTGTTTGTGATGGAAGTGCCAGGCCTTGACGGTATTTTTACCCATCGCGCTATGGCTCCATTGACCAAAGGAATTTTGTGGGAAAAATGGATCGCTGTGGCGAATAATTTCGCGGAAAAATCCTCGGTCGTCAGGGTGAGATTTTAGAGTTTTGATCTCTACGCCTTCAATCCGGTTCATAAATTCTAACTCTGCATGGGTAACTGTATTCATAATTTGCTGCTTCGTTCTTTCCGAGATCCTTGGACTCGTCCCTTTGGGACTCACTCAGGATGGCTGTGGAGTAAGAGCATTGATTCATACAGTAATTCAGCAAATTATTCAACTGTGACACAAATTGATTGAAGTGAGTGGTTTGCTTTTTTTCGTGCCTCTTCAATGGAAGTTCCACGAGCAAGGCAGACTCCCATGCGCCTGTGTCCAGAGATTTCAGGTTTCCCAAAAAGTCTAATTTGCGTGTCTGGAAGATCCAAAGTAGCTTCTAGATTACCGTAACTAACTTTTTCTGAATGACCTTCAACTACTAGTGCCGCAGATGCAGCCGGACCGTGTGAGCGAATATTTGGAATCGGTAGTCCAAGAATGGCGCGAGCGTGTAGTGCGAATTCGGACAAGTCCTGTGAGATTAATGTGACAAGTCCTGTGTCGTGCGGTCGTGGCGAAACTTCACTAAAATATACTTCGTCCCCGCGGATAAAGAGCTCAACGCCGAAAATCCCGCGCCCGCCTAAATTGTCAGTCACTGCTTTGGCAATGCGTTTAGCTTCGCTCAGTGCCGCAGGGCTCATGGTTTGCGGCTGCCAAGATTCGCGGTAATCTCCATCAATCTGCAGATGCCCAATCGGGTCACAAAAAGATGTTCCGCCGAGGTGCCTTACAGTCAGTAGAGTAATCTCGTAGTCAAAGGGAATAAAACCTTCGACAATTACTTTTCCTCCGCCTGCACGACCACCTTCTTGGGCATACTTCCAAGCGGTAGCGATGTCAGTATGTTGTTTAACGACACTTTGCCCTTTACCTGAGGAACTCATGATTGGCTTAACTACACAAGGTAAGCCAATCGCTTGAATTGCAGCTTGGTAGTCGGCTTCATTCTCTGCAAAGCGGTATGGAGAAGTCTTAATTTTTAATTCTTCAGCAACAAGCCGGCGTATGCCCTCACGATTCATCGTTAGTTTTGCAGCACGTGCCGTGGGGATGACAGTAAATCCTTCGCGCTCAAGTTCAATTAGTGTGTCAGTTGCGATTGCCTCAATCTCAGGGACAATATAATCGGGCTTTTCAGCTTCTATCACCTTACGGAGGGCTTCCCCGTCGAGCATAGAAATTACATGTGAACGGTGCGCGACCTGCATCGCTGGGGCGTGGTGATAACGGTCCACGGCAATCACTTCAACGCCCAAGCGCTGTAGTTCGATCACTACTTCTTTACCTAGTTCTCCCGCGCCGCAAAAAAGTACCTTTGTCGCGTTAGATCGTAAAGGGGTCCCAATCGTTGTCATCTTCAGAGATCCTAGTGATGAATACTATTCATTGCAGAGCCAGCTTTAAACCAGGCCAGTTCATCAGTTTTGAAACCATGTCGCACTTGAATGGTCTCAGTCGTTCCATCCTGATGCGTGATTACTAAATCAAGTGGTTTTTCTGGAGTTAATGTCGAGACTCCTTTAATTGCAAAGGTATCTGCGACTTTAATCTTTGCATAATCGTTCGGGTCGATAAAAGTTAAAGGTAAGAGACCTTGTTTTTTTAAGTTTGTTTCGTGAATGCGAGCGAAACTTTTCACTAAAATTGCACGAGCTCCGAGAAAGCGCGGAGACATTGCCGCATGCTCACGGCTTGAACCCTCTCCGTAGTTTTCATCACCGACAACGATCCAACCTCGGCCTTTTGCCTGATAATCGCGTGCTACAGTGGTGAAGGCTTCAACTTTACCATTGAGTTGATTTAGTCCTTTACCGGCCTCACGAGTAAACGCGTTAACTGCACCGCTAAACATATTGTCGCTGATTTTATCAAGATGTCCGCGATACTTGAGCCAGGGGCCGGCCGGAGAGATATGGTCAGTTGTGCACTTGCCCTCAGCTTTTAAGAGTAACAACAAGTTTTCGAAGTCCCCTTCGTTCCAGGTTGGAAACGGTTTCAATAAGGCTAGGCGGTCACTTCCAGCTGGAACAATAATTTGCACTTTTGCTTTATCTGTCGCTGGTTTCACTAAGCCAGAATCACGGGAAAGAAATCCTTGCGCCGGTAGTTCATCTGCCTGCGGAATATTTAATTTAAATTTTTCGCCGTTTGCTCCTGTCAAGCTATCAGTCAAGGGATTAAAGGAAAGACTGCCACTTAAAGCAAAGGCAGTGACAACTTCAGGACTGGCAATGAAGGCCATTGTTTCTGGGTTTCCGTCGTTACGTTGCTTGAAGTTGCGGTTAAAGGAGGTAACGATTGTATTGAGTTCGCCCTTTTTAATATCTTTGCGGTTCCACTGACCAATGCAAGGTCCACAAGCATTAGCTAAGACAGTGCCACCAATCGCAGTTAGTTTTTCGAGCATGCCATCGCGTTCGATTGTAGCAAAAACTTGCTCTGAACCAGGAGTAATCATCAAAGGAATTTTAGCTTTAATGCCATGCTTGATTGCTGTTTCTGCGACAGTTGTGGCGCGGCCGATGTCTTCATATGAAGAATTCGTGCAGGAACCGATTAGTGCGACACGGATTTCATTGGGATAACCGTGTTGAGCTGCGTCTTCAGCAAGCTTTGAAATTGGTCGAGCTAAGTCAGGGGTGTGTGGTCCAACAACATGCGGCTCTAAGGTCGAGAGATCGATTTCATAAACTTCATCGTAGAATGATTTAGGGTCTGCTTGTACTTCGGGATCGGGAGAAAAAAACGCTAAATGGCTTTGAGCGGCCGCAGCAGTCTCGTCGCGCTTAGTCATTTTTAAGTAACGTGCAGAACGATCATCATAGGAGAAAATGGATGTTGTTGCTCCAAGTTCAGCTCCCATATTGGTAATCGTTGCGCGGCCAGTCAGACTCATCGAGGCAACACCTGGACCAAAATATTCAACAATCTTTCCTGTGCCGCCCTTAACAGTAAGAATTCCAGCAACTTTAAGGATCACATCTTTCGGTGATGTCCAACCTTTGAGTTCGCCGCTAAGCTTAATGCCAACTAACTTCGGCCAAGTTAATGTCCAAGGGAGTCCAGCCATTACTTCTGCTGCGTCAGCTCCGCCAACGCCGATTGCGGCCATACCCATTCCACCTGCATTTGGCGTGTGTGAGTCTGTCCCGATCATTAGTCCACCCGGGAAAGCATAATTTTCAAGTACAACTTGGTGAATGATTCCAGAACCTGGTCGCCAAAAATCGATTCCATACTTAGAAGCTGAAGAAGCTAAAAAATCATAAACTTCATGGTTTTCATCGAGCGCTCTCAGCATGTCTTCTTTCACACCTGTTTCAGCGCGAATTAAATGATCGCAGTGAATGGATGAGGGGACTGCAGCCTCGGCTCTACCTGCCGACATAAATTGTAGCATTGCCATTTGGGCAGTTGCATCTTGCATGGCTACACGATCCGGGTGGAGTTTTACCAAGCTTTTACCGCGGACAATTTTTGTAATATCTTCGCTCTGGTCAAGGTGCGAATAGAGTATTTTTTCTGCTAGTGTTAGAGGGCGATTGAGAATTTTACGAGCGGATTGAACTTTTGTTTCTAGTTTAGAGTAAAGTGCTTTAATATCCATATTATTCTATAGTTAAGGTGGTTAACGCGAAAAACATACTATTTTGTCTGACATGCCTGCAACAAGCCTCTTCAATCTAGATAAATCGACGAGCAAGGCACCTTTTGCCGAAAGAATGCGGCCAGGAACGCTAGCTGAAATCGTTGGGCAGGATGAAATTATTGGCCCAGACAGTTCTCTCGGTAAACTACTGCGTACACCGGGGGCGGTAATTCCCTCGGTGATCTTATGGGGGCCACCTGGGTCGGGTAAAACCACAATCGCGCGAGTGATTGCACAAACGATCAATGCACAGATTGAACAGCTTTCAGGAGTTTTAGATGGTGTTACGGAATTGCGCGCAGTGATTGACCGTGCGCGCGATCAGCAAAAGGCATTTGCTAAGCCGACTGTAGTTCTGGTTGATGAGATTCATCGCTTTAATCGCGCACAGCAAGACGCCTTTTTGCCTCACGTCGAATCTGGATTAATTACGATTGTTGGGATGACGACAGAGAACGTGAGCTTTCGTCTGCGTGGGGCACTACTCAGTCGACTACGCGTGATTCAAATTAAGCAACTCGAACCCGCAGCAATAAGAAAACTTTTAGAACGAGCAGTTAATCTTCTAGAAAAATCAATTACCGAGGAAGCGCTAAATTTCATTTTACAAATCAGTGCAGGGGATGCCAGACGCGCATTAACGGCACTAGAGTGGGCAAGTGTTAGTGCGGGGCGGGAGATCACGAAAGCAGAGATTGTGAATGGATTTGGCAGTGAGCAACCGGTGCGCTTCGATCAAGCAGGGGATGAACACTACGATACGATTTCAGCATTTATTAAATCACTGCGTGGTTCGGATCCAGATGCCGCCTTATATTATATGTTACGAGCGCTTGAAGGTGGTGAAGACCCGCTATTTTTAACCCGACGAATGATGATCTTTGCTGCAGAAGATGCAGCCTGTGACCCGCGGGCATTAGAAATTGCTATCAATGTTGACCGTGCAGTTGAGCGCATTGGTTTACCTGAAGGTGAAATCCCACTTGCGCAAGCAGTCACCTATTTGGCTTCATGTCCTAAATCAAACGCATCTTATTTGGCCCTGAAGCGTATGCAGGAAATTGTCAAAGAAAATCCTGGCCTTGAAATTCCGCTACATCTTCGAAATGCGCCAACAGAACTCATGAAAGAACTCGGTTACAGTAAGGGCTATCAGTATCCACACGATTTTCCAGAAGCTTTTGTGCCCGAACGCTATTTGCCAGAAAAATTAGCCGGGATAGTTGTCTATCAGCCGAGTACTCGCGGGGTTGAAGGACAAATTAAAGAGCGTTTAGAGCGGATTCGAGCGTTGATTCCAAAGTGAAATTTCTACGGTATCTTCTTTATCTTGCTTGCCTACTGCCGAATTTAGCTGCAGCAAATCCTCTCCAAGGAAAAACAGTAGTCCTCGCGTTAGATGGTTTTCCGTGGTGGGTTTTGAGTGAGCCGGAATGGCAGGCTGAAATGCCTAAATTAAGTCAATTCAAGGCGCAATTTATTCAGCACGGTGGGCTAGCTTTGCCGTTAACCCCGCCAGAACCTCCAAAAACTGCAACTTCGTTTGCATCGATCCTTACCGGCGTTGATCTCGAAAAGACAGGAGTAGAGAACTTGAAAGACGAGCTTGCGCTGCGGTTCGATCAACTCAAAGTTGAACCGTTCTGGATTGATTTGGTAAAATCAGGCAAAAAAGTAGTGCTTCTAGGAGGTACGCATCTTGCTCCAAGTTCAGCCATTGAAAAAAAACTTATTGAGCAAGATGCCAAGGGAAAGCTTTTAATTGTTAATCCGTATCCAGCTAAGCCTGGCATGCCGGAAACGGATCCCCGCAATCAGCTCAAGTTATTCGTTTATCCTGATACTAGGCATAACCGAGACGAATTAAATAACTTAGTTGCAGCACTCCAATTATATGATTTTGCTATCCCGCAATATCATGCCGGTGCGTTTGGACCTAGCGCGATTGCTGGAGGAGATGGTGCTGCGGAAGATCGCTTACTCGAACGTTTTAGCAATGATTTGAAAAACTGGGAAAAGCTTACAATCCGTGCTCTGGCACAGCAAGAATATGATTTGATTTTTTCTTACCACCCCATGCTCGATAGAATCGGACATCTTTGGGGCAAAGCGGTGCGCTACAAGCAAAACCCAATTCTTACTGAAAAATTCACTAAAGCCTTAAGGTTGCTTGATCAGAGTTTGGGTCAAATTCTTGATACTACTGAAAAAGTGGATCATTGGGTGGTGATCAGCGATCATGGCTTGCATGGCCGGGCACTTAAAACTCAGCCTTTAGCGCACCCGGATAGTCGAGGAATTGCAATGTTTGATTCCAAATTGGTCGACCATCACTTAGCTTCAAGGTCCATTCAATCTAAAGATTTACGCGCGATCATTGAGCGAGCGGTGCGTGGATTTGATACTCTAGTTTTTTCTCAAGGAGAGACGATCTATCAGTTTTTTCTCAAGCAATTGCAGCCACTAGCTCGCGAGTTGATGCAGCGGCCGCTAGTGCTAAAGAGTCCAATTACTAAGAGCTTTTATTTTGCCTTAGCGGATCAAGCTACAACGCATGCGATGAACGTTAGCAAGATTGAGACTAACCAATTTAAAGATGCGATTTTGTATTTCAATCGACCCTCAACTACTGTCATTTATGCTGATGGTAAACAGCAAGAAATTCATGTCGGAGATCACCAAAATCGAGCGCTTGTGAGGTTTGCACTATTCGACGCTCAGCAAGGGATCAGGCTGAAGTTCTCGACCTTATCGAATGCACAGCAGCCACGAGAAATGTTATTCTTGAGCTATGATCTAAATAATTTACGACAGTATACGTTGGGGTCGGATCTTAAACTTTGGGATAAAACTTACCCCGAACATTGCATGCTCACAAAAGCGACAGATCCTGCCGCAGTTTCGAAATTTCTACTTACAAGCTCGATTGTTGGATTCGATGCTAAGTCATTTTATGAACTTAGTAATGCGCAGCAAGATTTAGTTTTAGATACAATTGGAATTAGTTTGGCCGAAACATTTAAAGCCTATCAATTTGGTCTTGAGCGTTATGGGGAGGCAAGTGGGTGGAATATTCTTTCACTTACAGTTTTAGCTCCTTATTTTAGCGGTGGAGGACAAATTGTTATTCCTGTTGGTCAGAACCTAAGCACCAGCAGCGCTGACTGCGATTACTTTCATGACGACTTTCATAGCCGCTACCCGATTCGAGTCAAGCTGGAAGAATTAATTTCGCATTATACTGCGACAAAACACCCCAAACTGTTTACTAAACTGACCCGAGAGCAGCGTGTTAATCTTTTTAGAACTTTCCTAAAAGAACCCGATCTTAAGCTACGCGACGAAATTAGTGTTCAAGACCTTGAATACTTTGCGGCAATACTCACAACCGAGCAACGGCAAATTAATGAGTACATTCAGGAGCTTCTGCAGCAAGCAAAGCATTCTCCCAGTGCTAAGCAACGCTACTTTAGCTATGGCGCTGGAGCTCCATTGCAACCATACTATTAACAATTGAGTCATGCTGCACCTGGATCGAAAAAATAAATATCTTATTTTGTTTAGCATCAGTACGGTTGCTTTATTGTTAAGCTTTAGCAGCTACAATTTCGTGATCTATTCCAAGATTCTGACACAATTCCCAGCTGGTGGTCTAAGTTTTTGGAAGCCCAGATTTTTGTGGATTTGGCTGAGCTTTGTTTTTCTTTGCGCTGCATTTACAGCAGCGCAAACGCCAGAAACTCGCAGTGACTTTCGGCGATTGTTACTCGTTTATTGCTTTGCCGGCGCACTAAATCTGCTGGCCCATCTTTGGTTTTCCTTAAAGCTGGGCATCGGCTTGTTTGACTATGTGGTAGCGGCAGCAGATAGTTTTGTCTCAAGTAACATGTACCAGCACACACATGTGCTTAAATCTACAATTGCGTTGATTGTTGCCAGCTTAGGACTTGAACAATATCTCCGTGCAGATATTGGCTGGCCATATTACAAGTTTTTCCCTCTGTGGGTCGAGTTTCTTGCTCTAGCACTAGCGACTGTATTTATCGTCTATGCCTTGAAATATTTACGAAAGAAGACGCATACAGCTGAATTATGTCTGCAGGCGATAATCCTTTTTATTTTACTCAAGTCAATTTTTGATGGCGGACCGCTATCATCTGAAGTGATTGGCTTGGTCCCAATTATCCTAGCGATTGCTTACCCACAGGTTAAGAAATTTATCATTGCATATCATTGGGTCGTTGCGGTTATCGTTGTGACAGTTGTGCTAATTCTTATTCCTGAATCGGCATTTCGTAATCCATTTTGGGCCTTACTTAAGCATAGCCAAATGCTACATCTAATTGTTTTAGCATTTTATCTTTGGATTGAGTGGGGTAAGGCAAATAAGCTGAACCTAGTGCGCTATTTATTAATAGCACTACTTCTCAGTGGAGGAGCAAAAATAAATAGTAATTTATTTTTCTGGCACGAACTGAAACACCTTGAACAGGAGGTGCGCCGTGGAGATAATATTTATTTTACTGCTTACTTTAATGAGGCTTTCCCTGGCGAAGTGATCTATCGCGATGGCTCATTAAAGATATATCGCTTCACGGTGGAGCGTAGCAAAAAGTTGTGGGACTACTACGCGGAGCGGAACTTGCCCGTCGGCTATCGCTTTATTGCTGTTGATGGTGTGAACTGCGATGCGAAAAATGATTTCACTATGAAAGGCAGTATCTACAGCGCTGTGTCTCCTGTAGCAACAGGCTTAATTACTCAAACTTCTATGCTCGAAAGGCAAAGTATTTTTACTAAATTTAATTTAACCAAATGCGAAGCTGGCCAAGGTTGTAGCTATCGTTATCATGCCCAGGTTCGTGGCTGTGTTTCTGGCACAGCGGCTGAAGTCATCATTAATCGCTTGCGTAGTAGTGGCTTGAACTTTTTTGTGATTGTGCCAGAAACTGGCTTTAGTTCTGATGATTAATCATCCGCTCATAAAGTGGGCGGACAAAAATGTTTACTGTGCGATGAATCGCTGCGCCAAGTAATATTCCAGCACTTGCTTCCTTCCACGGTAAAGCGGAATAAGAAAGATAACCAAGGGCACCGCCAATTAAAAAATCAGTCTCATCAAAGATTTGAAAGCGACCCCCTGATTGGATTTTTAAGCGCCGTTTGAGAATGCTATTGAAAATCGACCCAGACAAGGCGCCAAGTCCCATATGTAATGAAGCAAGGAGAGTATCAGTCAGCAGACCAAAAACTAAACTGACCGAGATTACGCAATATACACCGCCAAGACTTCTACTCGGACCTATTAAATCCTGTCCAAAAACTGTTAGGCCACGATCGAGACGCATGTCGAACCCGAAAAAACGTGACCAAAGATATGGTGCTAGGTTGGCCAGATATGCCGGAGCATAAAACCAAAGACTATCAGCTACGAATTGCAGCATAAAGAGAAGTAATTCCAAAGCTAGCAACTATCAAACTTAAAGGGATTGATAGGTAGCCACTGAGGCTAGTTGCACAAAGTAGCATACCTAAAGCAGCTGCCGACCAACGGCCAAAAATTGCCCAACTTTCAGTTGACTGTTTCATTTGATCCCGAGACGTTTGAGAATTAGATCACTACCATCGATATCGCGTCTAAGCCAGTAGTCTAGTAGCTGAGCTTGTTCTGTGTCGCTGAGGGTTTCAAGTTTGCGCCCTTTTAAGGTTGAGCAAAACAGCGTAATCGCACAAGCTACGGAAACATTAAAACTTTCTACAAATCCATACATCGGGATATGTGCGGCAAAACTTGCCTGTGCTTTAAGCTCAGGACTAACGCCTTGTTTTTCACTGCCCAGAACAATCGCAAGCTTCTCGTTAAATGGTAAGTCGCTGACGGCGAAAGTCTTTAAATGGGATTTTTGTCGAGAAAGATACTCAGGCTCAAGTACGACAAGTGCATACCCTGCCGCGCTTAATGCTTGGGCAGCTTCTTGACCAGAATTATACCGGTGGAAGGTTATCCAACGCTCTGATCCTAAAGCAATGCCTTGATTAGAACTAAAATTATTACCAATCACGTGTAAGTCGGCAATTCCAAAGGCATCGGCACTACGAATTACTGCAGAAATATTATGCGGGTGAAAAATTTGATCGACGACAAGTGTTAACTGTTTAGTACGCTGCGCTAGGACCTCGCGCAACTTTGCGCTTCTTTCAGGGACAATAAAATCCTCTAAGGGGTGACGTGCTAACATGCTTTGTGAAATTAAGCTTAAACGCCGAGATGATCAATCACAGCACTTGTATATTCGAGTGTTGATGATTTGCCACCAAGATCAGCTGTAACAAATTTACCTTGAGCAATAGTTTTCTTAATTGCCGCATCAATTTGTTGCGCCTCGCGGTGGAGTCCCAAATAATCCAGCATCATCGCAGCCGAGAGCAGTAATGCTGTTGGATTAGCGCTGCCCTTACCGGCAAGATCGGGAGCAGACCCATGCACGGCTTCAAAGACCGCGCCATTCACGCCAATATTTCCACTTGGGGCTAGACCTAATCCACCAACTAATCCGGCACAGAGATCGGACAAGATGTCGCCATAAAGATTCTCCATCAATAGCAAATCAAATTTCTCTGGATGTAAAACCAGTTCCATTGCCATTGCGTCGACGATTTTTTCCTCGACTGGAATTTCCGGGAAATTTTTTGCGACCTCACGATAGCATTCCAGTGATAAGCCATCAGAAAGTTTCATGATGTTGGCTTTATGGACGAAGGTGATTTTCTTATGCCCTTGCTCGCGGGCATAGTTAAAGGCAAATTCTGCAATCCGCGTGCTGGCCTTACGTGTGACAATTTTAAGGCTCTCGACAACGCCGGGAACAACTTCATGCTCAATGCCGGAATAAAGCCCTTCCGTATTTTCTCGAATTGTAACGAGGTTAACATTCTCGTAACGACTCTTTACTCCAGTCATGCTCACGGCTGGGCGGACATTGGCGTAGAGGTCAAGGGCTTTACGTAAGCCGACGTTGACACTTTTAAATCCCGTGCCGATTGCCGTCGTTGTCGGCCCCTTTAAGCCGACTTTATATTCGCGTAATAGATTGAGGGTGTCCTCAGGGAGTGGATCATTAAAGCGTTCAACGGCTTTAAGTCCGATTTCGGCCTCAATAAATCTAAGATTAAGCTTAAGGCAGTCTAAAACCTTGAGCACAGCATCGGTAATTTCAGGCCCGATGCCGTCGCCCCTGATTAATACTACGGTCTTAGCTTCGCTCAATTATTTTTATGATCCTGAGTACGGAAGTAGCGCAATATGCTGAGCACGTTTAATCGCACGAGAAACAGCACGTTGGTTGTGTGAAGTTAGTCCAGTTAAGCGGCGTGGAAGAATTTTTCCGCGTTCACTCATGAAACGCTTCAAATAACGCGCGTCTTTGTAATCGACAAATAATGTTTCGTCTTCCTCGAATGGGTCGACCTTTTTACGGCGGCGCGTGTCATTTTGCGCAGCTTGTTGGCGGAATTGAGAGCCATTTTGAAAATCACGACGTGGGCCATTATTGTTGAAGCGACGGTCCTCGCGTGGAGCAAAAGAACGTCCACCTTGAGGTCGGCCACCAGCGTTGCGGTCTTCAGTAACTTTAATGTTGCGGCCATCAAGATTAAAGCCGTTCAGCTGAGAAATTGCATTTGAAGCATCTTGGTCAGATGCCATTTCGACAAAACCAAAACCACGGGATTTTCCGGAGTCATGATCCATCATGACTTTTGCAGTAACTACTTCTCCTGCTTGGGAAAAAACTTCTTTAAGTCTTTCGTCGTTAACACTGAAAGGGAAATTGGCAACGAATAATTTTGGCATAGCTAATCTATCTGTCTGTAAATAATTAAAAATTTAAGTCTAATCACGGCAAAATCTGCTCGGTGACGAGGGGTGCAATATAGACAAGATTGAAGGTAGAAGTCCAGAAATGGCGGTAAATTATTCTAGATCTAAATTGTAAGTAATCCTAGAGGGTTATCTGATCTATGGCGATCCACTTATAAGCTAAGTATTAAAAAACAGTACGTTTTCTGGACAAATTTGCATAACAATTGGTAGCACTAGACTAGTGATAATTTAATTAGGAGTAGAAGAAATACTATGTTCACCTGCTGAATTTCATTAATTCAGCCGGTGAACAAGTGACTGAATTAAAGGTTTTAATCTAGTTCATTTTTTGATCCTGTTTGAGGGAGTTGCTCGTTTGAGAAGATCTTATCTTTTCAAACGGGCAACTGCCCGAGGAGTCAATGGAATGACAACTAACCCTAGTAAGTGGTCTGGAATGACCACCGCCGGTGTGGCGATTAACACCTATTTCGTGAACCTTTGGTTCGCGACCCGACCTGTCCTCCGCGCCGCCTGCTGGAACTTGAGAGAGTTCTTCGCGACGATTGCGTGGATGTCGTCACTGATTCTCTTCATGGGATCGGTGATGACTTGGTGGCTTACTAGAGCTGACGCTCTGATTTTTACCTCCATTGTTGGTCTTGGGATGGCAGTCTTAGTCGATCGCCTTGCCCCGGTATCCAACAAAGGTCGGGATTTCATCGTCATGCTGGGAATCATTGCGTCCTGTGCAGTTCCGATTTACTCGGCCGTGCAAACGGTGCGTAATGGCTTCTGGCCCGCCGACTTGCTGCTCTTCGTTAGCAGTATCGAGCCGAAGTATGACTCTGCGAGACTTTCGCTTTGTCTGACACTGCTCGTCGTCAGCGCAACCGCATTTCTTTCCCAGGCCGTGTTCCATGAATTGGCACGCGCGCTTAAGGAGAAGAAAGGAGGGGACCAACGGGCGATGAAGCAGTGACGGTTTTTGGTGAGGAGCGTAGGTTTCATCCTTCCTCCTCACCCCAGCTTTCAATCAGTTACTTGTTCCCTCTATTTTTTATTATTGCTTATCTCATACTACTTGTTTTCTTCCGGCTTAGGCTTGAACTTCCCCTTCCCCTTATATTTTGCAAGACTCTATTCAGGACGGGGCAATAAGGGAAAGGGGAAGTATAAGTTTCCACCTACGCCGAAGCTACGGTGGGCAAGCAAGCCTAAGTTGGAAACTAGGTCTAACTAATACAGACTTCTCGATACTCTTTGAAATTCTCAAGCACAGCACCAGCTCCACGCACAATTGCAGTCAGTGGATTTGCAGCTCGGAAAAATTTCAATCCCGTCTCAAGGCTAAGGCGCTCAGGAAGTCCGGCAAGTAGGGCTCCGCCACCTGCAATATAAACCCCGCGTTTAAGTATATCTTCACAAAATTCAGGACTAGTTCGTTCTAACCCCCGCACCACTGCGTCGATAATGGCGCTGAGGGGTTCTTGTAAGGCTTTACGTACAGTTGAGTCATCAATAATAAGCTCCCGCGGACAGCCTGTCGCTAAGTCGCGCCCAAAAATTTTGATTTCGCGCGGATGAGTCATCGGCATGGCTGATCCAATTGCGAGTTTCACACGCTCAGCCTCGAAAATTCCAACATGCATATTAAATGCTTTACGGATGAATGTCTCAATTGCCTCATCCATTTCATCGCCAGCAACTCTAACGCTTTCTGAATAAGCTGTGGCGCCGAGGCTAATGACCGCGACTTCAGTCGTGCCGCCGCCAATGTCAATAACCATACTCGCACCAGGCTGGTTGATCGGTAGTCCGCAACCAATCGCCGCAGCCATGGGCTCCTCGACAAGATGCACATGCCTGGCTCCGCTAGAAATTGCTGCGTCGACAACAGCTCTTTTCTCAACCATGGTGATGCCAGTTGGAACACTCACAATTAGGCGTGGACGTCTGAGCTGCCAACGCTTAGAGACTGCTGTCAAAAAACTTTTAATCATTAAATGGGTCATTTCAAAGTCGGCGATAACACCGTCTTTAAGTGGGCGTACGCAGCGGACGTTGCGAGAAGTTTTGCCATACATTTCTTTGGCTTTTTTGCCGACAGCAACGACGCGGCCATCATCTTCGCGTACTGCGACAACACTCGGTTCATCCAGCACAACACCTTGTCCGCGGATATAGATTAAGGTGTTGGCAGTCCCCAGGTCCATCGCCATGTCTTGAGCAAAAAAACCGGAGAGAAATCCCTTCCAAGATTGTTGTGGGGGAGGTTCAGGTAAGTTTCTTTCGCGTACAAGATCATGCTGGACGATCCCAGAATTAATATCAATTTCAAATTCGGGGAGGACGCCTTCAGTTCCAACTGAAATCATTTGACTTATCTCCAATACTGCTGACTTCTGAATATTTTTGCGTTGAATTTTCGAGCGACTTAGCTTGAATTGTTAAAAGCGTTTCTTTGATTAAGCCCCGAATGGATGCTTTAATTTCGGGGCTAGTTTCAACCTTAATAATCGAAATCCCCTCTAGTAACATTTCGCCGATGCGCTGAATATCGCTCGATTTTGCGAGATTAGTCGGGTCGTCGAGGCGCACGGTTTTGAGGGTTACGCGTAGGCGGCTAAGGAAATGATTTACATGAGCTGTTTCTGCAAGCACTAAGATCTGGCTACCGTAGAGGCCGGTGATTAATGAGCTTTGTCGACGCAACTGCTCTGTGAGTCGTAAAACTTTGTCAAAAACTAAACTCGAAGTATCGATACCAAAAGCGCGTTCGAGATCAAGAAAATTATTAAAGCAGATACGAATTAGCGTGCGGGGCTGGGTTTGCTTTAATAGCTGATCTGCTTCAGTCGCAAAGAGCCGCCAGGATAAAAGCCCAGCCTCGCTTTTCAGTAGCTGCGCTCGTTCGCGCAAGCGAATCAGCTCAATTTGTTTTCCCAGTTCAGCAGTGATGCGTTCTAGCGCGGTCACGCTTGGAGCGTTGAAAACTTGCTGCGGGTTACCGAGAACATTGAGCGAGCCTGCTTCCTTGCCGAGCACATGGAAGGGGATCGAAAGAAATGAGCGCTGCGAAGTATCGTCATTGGGAAGAGTTTGGACGGTGCGATCGGAGCAAATAATTTTTTTATGCTTGCAAACTAGGTCAAGCAAGCGATGCTGTAAATTATCAGTCGAAGAAGTCGAATAGAAAATTCCATCACCAACGCCATCGGCCGCAGTCACCATGGCAACAATTGCTGCGGGATCAACAATTTCCGCAGGCACATTAATCGCATGGGATAAGAGCATGCGCTCGTCTTCGAAATTTCGGATTTCCTCGATGAAACTTGGTAGTGTCTCGTTAGGAATATCTTCAATCTGAGTTTTAACTTGTAAGTTCAAACGAATCAGTGCGCGAACTTGTTCGGAGCAGTCGGCTAATAATTTTTCTACAATTTTAGGGAAAGCGTAAGTCTTTTTACTGTCGCAGGTAATCACGCCCAGAACATTTTTGTCGTTGTCGAGTATGGGCAGAGCTAAAAAACTCTTCAGTGATTGATCCTCGCGGTAACAAAGTAAGGTGCGTGCATCGTGTTCAAATGGAGAGACCTGCACACGCACGGAGTTTGCTGCAGTCCAGCCGATTAAGCCCGAACCATACTTTATTTCTGCATCTGTAATAAATTCACGGCTGAGCGAATGAAACCCGCCAACTACTAGCGAATTTCGTTCTGGATGCTTGAGAAAAATCGCCGCTGTGTATGCTTCTGTAGCGTTGGCAATTAAACGCGCAAGATTTGAGAGGTCAGACCCTAGCCCGGTTGAAACAGGGGATTCAACCAAATGATCTGTGGAAAGGTAAAATACGTCTTCGGATTTATTGATTTGTTCCATCGAGTGTTTTTGCTAATGCTAACAATAAGTTAAGTCTGAACTACAACTCAGTTAAACTAGCATCTAGGACAAGAAATCACAAGACTATAAATCTCGAGAGATTTAGTTTCGCGACAGATCCTTTACTCTTCTGTTGCTTTGGCGCGAAGAAAGGCTTCGTAGTTACTTTCACTACTTTCATTATTTTCGCTGGCAGTCGGACGCTCCGGAATACGCTCGGCCACGTTTTCTGCGGCATGGCCGTGAGTAAGCGGGTAATCGCGTTTTGATTCATCTGTGACTTCCTCGCGATTGTACGAGTCTGACCCAGGTTGATTTTCGCTCCTACCGGCATATTGATTATTGTAAGGACGCCTTTGTCCACCACCACGTCTTGTACGGTCACGACCGCCACGGCGATTATTCCCGCTACCTTGTCCGCCGCCACCACGGCGGCGGTCGCTATTGCGGTTCCTGGAATCACCACGGCGATCTCCGCGAGAACGATCCGGTGAATATCCGCCTCGCGGTGAACGCTGGGCCTGTTGTTGTGGGGTAGTTTCAGAAGGTTGAGCAGCTTCGCGGTTGATTCCACCCAATTCCATTTCATAGTCATCAGGACTAAGGCGGCCATCAGCAATCACAAGTATTGTTGTATCGGTTGCACGCTCAAAATCAGAGAGTATTTGTCGCTTATTGTTGAGTAAGAAAAGCGCTGCAGATGGATTCATGCGCACGCGCACCTGGTGCACGCCACCTAAGAATACGGCACTTTGAATCTTCCTGAGCACTTCAAGCGCGGATGATTCATGGGTTTTAAGTCGGCCAGCGCCTTGACATTGCGGGCACTTAACGTGACTTTGAATTGTCAGAGATGTTTTTAAGCGTTGGCGCGACATCTCGAGCAGTCCGAACTGGGAAATTCTACCCATTTCTACCTTAGCTTTATCGCTACGTAAGGATTGTTTGAGTATTTTCTCAACAGTATTTTTGTGGCGTTTATCCCACATATCGATAAAGTCGATCACGATTAGGCCACCCAGATCGCGCAAGCGCAATTGCCGCGCAACCATTTCTGCAGCTTCGCAGTTGGTGCGAAATGCTGTTTCTTCAACGTCAGCTTGCCCGGTAGCTCGGCCTGAGTTGACGTCGATTGCAACGATCGCTTCAGTTTGATTGATTACAATTGAGCCGCCAGAGGGTAGATGCACTTCGGATTTTAAAGTTGTATCAACTTGGGAATCAATTTCATATTTAGAAAAAAGCGGTTGTAGTTCTTGGTAATGAATGATCTTGACGTTTGATTGTGGTAAGTTACGGTCGAAAAACTCACGCACTTCTTGATAGACATGCGTTTCGTCGATGACAATCTCCTCAACATCTTGAGTTAAGTAGTCGCGAATTGTGCGCAGCGCTAAAGTGCTTTCGCGGAATAAAATCCTCGGTCCTGGACCATCAAGGCTCTTTTCGACAATTGTATACCAAGCATCAAGTAGGTTTTGTAGGTCGCGTTCAAGTTCTTGAACGCTGCGGTTAATCCCTGCAGTGCGCACAATTACACCCATCCCAGCCGGGACTTTCAAGAGTTCCATTGCTTGACGCAGTTTAGAGCGCTGGCTTTCACTGGAAATTTTGCGCGAAACGCCGCCGCGTTGGTTACCTATCATTAAAACCAAATAGCGACCTGGCAGCGAGAGGTTGGTGGTCAGTGTTGCGCCTTTAGCGTCACGGCCGTCCTTGACCACTTGGACAACGAGTTCTTGGCTGGCGGTTAAGGCATCTTGCATCGATACGCGCTGGCGATGGCCATTGCCGTTACTGGGAACCCCGTCTTTGAAATAACTCGGATTGACGTCATTGATTTGTAAAAAACCATTACGCTCGGCACCGATATCTAGAAAAGCTGCCTGTAAGCTTGGCTCAATGCGCATGATCGGGGCTTTATAGATGTTGCCGCGCATCTGGCCTGAATCTGCACGTTCAACCTCAAGTTCAACGAGCACACCATCTTCAACAATTGCAACGCGACATTCCTCAGAATGTGCAGCATTAATCAACATTTTACGTGACATAGTAACCTCTCTTCTGCCCAGACATGGCTAAGACAAAGATTGGTTAAGAGAGTTCTACTGTTCGAGCGAGCAGAGATCTTAGACGCAGAATTAAATTTCTGCTGAGGGCACTTGCGCCTGCAGGAAAATAGCAAGCGATAAAAAAACAAAATTATTGTTGTCTAGATCTGTAATGCCTAACTTCATGTAATTGACTTGAATCGTCTAAAAGTAAAAATCCTTAATCCAGTTTGTCTTACCCACTAGCTTTTTGCGGGCGATAAACTTAAAAATCTGCAAATAAATAACTAAGTTAATAATTAAATCGTTCCAATGCACCCCTAAGCTCTGAGGGGCATCGCTTAAAAATTTTTCTAATGCTGCAGCTAATCTTGCAGCTCCTCTAACGAAGCCACCAATATTGTGTATAAAGTAGCTCGCGCAGAGGCTTAGTATATATTATTATGATGCTTAGAGCCAAACTTCCTGAGCAGAAAGTTTGGATAAAGCGCATCAAAAAAGTAGTTAACGATTAATAATCTTGTAATCCTAGAGGCTTAGTATTGTCAGACTGAGGTATATGACCAAACAACTCATGCGTAGCGCGATATTAAATGTTGAGCGTGGCCCTAAGAAGGGCGCTGAATTTGCTCTAATTGAAGGGGTAAATCTAATTGGCCGCTGGGATCCCGATAAAGGAGCGTTTCCTGAAGTTGATCTTGAGGTGCATGACCCAGAGGCAAAAGTATCTCGCCGCCATGCGATAATCTCGATTGAACCGGAGGGAAAAATTATTATCGAAGATGTTGGCAGTTTGAACGGTACCTTCATTAACCGTGGTGAAAGATTAAAACCGGGCGTTAAAGTCGAGTTGAAAGACGGGGATGAAATTGTAATTGGTAAAACGTTTTTACGCTTACTGGCGGTAGCATCTTAGGTTACGCAACATAATATTTCTCTCCAAAAATTTGATAAAATCCAATAAATTCAAATAGTTATGAGTCACTATAGAACTCGCTAGAGGTCTAGTAAGAGAAACTCGTAAAAAACACTCGAGTTTATTCTATTTCCTGTCGATTTAGTCATATGAAAGCCAAAAATGCAGCAGAGTGAAATTGCGTAATTCAATTCAAGGTTTTCGTAAAAGGTTTAGGAAGAACGAGGATAAGTGTCATGAAAATAGTCGTAGCAGATGATCACGCAGTAATGCGCCAAGCGCTAAAAGCGTTACTCGGTGGGATGAATGGCTTTGAAGTTGTTGGCGAAGCTAAAGATGGACTTGAGCTCATGCCATTAGTTGAGAGAGAAAGCCCTGATGTCGTGATTCTCGATCTCTCCATGCCCAATCTTGGCGGAATTGAAACAATTGCGCGTTTACGTCGAGTTGTGAATAGCCCCACAGTGCTAGTGCTCTCTGCCCGTGAAGATGACCAATCGGTGCGCGAAGCAATTAAGGCTGGCGCTAAAGGTTATTTACCGAAAAGTGTTGATGCTGGAGAACTAGAATTTGCACTACGCTCGGTTGTCAATGGCGACTCATATTTAAGTCCAAAAGTTTGTGGAGCGATGATGCGCCCTGAGTCAAATGCAGAATCTCAAGTTGGCTTGCTTTCGCAGCGCGAACGTGAAGTGATGAAATTACTTTGCGAAGGTCAGCCCAATCGCGAAATCGCCAATAAACTTCATATCTCAGCTCGCACAGTTGATACGCATCGAGCTAATATCATGAAAAAGCTTGCTGTAAAGAGCAATGCTGAATTAGTGCAGTTGGCGATTAAATTTGGCGTGATTGAGCCCCGAGCTTAATTCCATCTTATGCCCTTAAGCGTGCACTTGAACTTTGCGATGAACTGAAAGAATAAGGTTAAGCAAAAGTTCAGGTTCAAGCCGAAGTTGAACGATTGAATACCTGAGACAATTCTTTAGAGCGTGGAATACTCAATACGCTTTGCTGGCGGTAAATTGAGCCAATGAATTTCGGTTTTAAGAGTTCCGCTTGAGGCAGCATCTTCCTTCCAGGCTTGCATAATTTGGTCCACGCCGCGCATCCGCTCTCTTAATTTTCGCGGGGCAAAAGTGCCAAAGATTTTACGGATTCCAACATACTCAAAGAAAGTCAAACAACCGTTGGGGGAAAGCATGCCTTGCAGTAACTTGAGGATTTCATCCGTCAGTTCTGGCGTGAAAGATGAAAATGGTAGGCTGCAGAGAATGAAATCATATTTCTCAGTAGTTTGCCGTCCCAGCTCTTGGACTGGTCCATCAAAAAAAGAAATCCTCTCAGCATTTCGCAAGTAATATGGATTACTGGATAACTGATGTCTGAGGGTTTGTAATAGCCTTGAGTTGATTTCGCAAACCATAAACTGATCATGCGCTGTTAGCACTTTCAAGACTTCGCGAGTTAGGGGGCCCGTCCCCGGACCGACTTCCAGAATTTTTCTACGAGTATCTTGATCGTCTAGTGGGGAAACCATCGCTCGGGCTAGTGCTTTTGAGCTTGGACAGATACTGCCAATTTCTGAATAGCGACGAGTCAATTCCGAAACAAATGTTGCATACGCCTTAATTGACATAGGCCTCAAAGTAACACAGCAGGTAGGTCATAACTAGATCTTATGTGTGGCTAGTGATTATTACTGATAAAATTAAGGAAGAGTTGATGCACTGGAGAGAACCCTGGCGAGAGTTCAGGATGAAATGTTGCTGCGAGAATATTATGTTTTCTGACTAAGACCGGGTCACCCTTAGAAGTTAAGAGGGTTTGAGTGTCTTGCCCTGTTCGAGTAATGCGCGGAGCGCGAATAAAGACTCCTTCAATTGAGTGCTGCGAAGCTGTGAAAGTTTTTTTACCTTCAGCTGTAATTTCCAGCTGACTAGCAATCGAGGATTGCAACTGACGCCCGTAAGCATTGCGTTCAACGTCAATGTCAAGCGCATCGAGTGATTCTTGTTCTGGACGACGCACATGCTTGGCAAGTAAAATTACCCCGGCGCAGGTAGCAAGCACGGGAAATCCACCGCGGATCATTTTTAGTAATTGTGTGGCAAGGTTGCGGTCTAACAATTTGAGCATCGTCGTCGATTCGCCACCAGGGATAACAATCCCACGAATTTGCTCAAGGTCGGCACTAGAGCGCACCTCAATCACGTTGCAACCTAACTCAGATAATTTGGACGCATGTGCAGCAAAATCTCCTTGTAGGGAGAGCACTCCAACCGTAATTTGAGTGGTTGTCGTTTGCGACATCTGTGTCGATTACCAGCCGCGTTCTTGTAAGCGCTCTTGCGGGCTTAAACTTGCAATTTCAATTCCGTTCATTGCGCCGCGTAATCCCTTAGAAACTTCAAGCAGTACTTTAGGATCATTGTAGTGCGTTGTGGCACGCACAATTGCGCGCGCGCGTGCTGCGGGGTCTTCAGACTTAAAGATTCCCGAGCCGACAAATACTGCCTCAGCGCCGAGCTGGCACATGAGCGCAGCATCAGCAGGCGTTGCGATGCCTCCAGCAGCAAAATTTGGGACGGGCAGTTTCCCTGATTGTGCAACTAATTTTACAACCTCATATGAAGCGCCAAGGTCTTTGGCTGCAACCACTAGCTCTTCTTCGCCGAGCAGCGTGAGTCGCTTAATGTCTGAGGTAATCGTGCGCATATGTCGCACGGCTTCAATCACGTTGCCAGTGCCTGCTTCACCTTTAGTGCGAATCATTGCAGCCCCTTCACTAATGCGGCGCAAAGCTTCGCCGAGATTGCGTGCTCCGCAAACGAATGGAACTGAAAAATCAAATTTATTCACATGATATTTTTCGTCAGCAGGAGTTAAGACTTCGCTTTCGTCGATAAAGTCGACTCCAAGTTCTTGTAGAATCTGAGCTTCAACAAAATGTCCAATGCGGACTTTCGCCATGACTGGAATGCTGACAGCGTTCATGATGCCTTCAATTACATCAATCATGGCCATGCGGGCCACGCCCCCTGCTTTCCTGATATCAGCAGGAACGCGCTCTAAAGCCATGACTGCGCAGGCTCCTGACTCTTCGGCGATTAAGGCTTGCTCGGCATTGATCACATCCATGATCACTCCGCCTTTGAGCATTTCTGCTAAACCCACTTTTAAACGAAAAGCTTGCTTTTCCATGCTTAACTACACCTAAATATCCAGACTAATAAACCAGACTATATATATGGCGCATCAACGCCGATGGTGTTATCTATTTTTTCTAAGACTTTTTGTCAAAAATGCCTTTTGTCAGCCATTTTAAGCGGTTTAATTTGGTTAATTTTTTTCTTCTATCGTGCCTAGTTTTTTGGCAAATATCTTTTGCATAAGCTTAAAGGATTTTCGGATTATGACTGCAGCCGTTGAAACATTAGACTTGGGTCGCCACTTTGGATCGATCAAAGCAGTTGATGGGGTCTCTTTTACTGTGCAGACAGGTGAGGTCCTCGGATTTCTTGGACCAAACGGTGCAGGCAAATCGACAACAATGAAAATGCTTTCATGCTTTTTGGAACCGAGTTTTGGCACGGCAAATCTCGGTGGCTATAATATCCAAACACAGTCTCGTGATGTGCGTCGAATCTTGGGTTACTTGCCAGAAAATGCGCCACTCTATGGTGAGATGGAAGTTGGGGAGTTTTTATCTTTTATTGCAAGCGTGCGCGATTTGAATCATCCACGGCAAGCTGTTGATCGAGTCGTTGAAATGACGAGCTTAGGGAATGTATTTCAGCAGCGCATCGAATCACTTTCTAAAGGTTACAAGCGCCGTGTTGGTCTTGCGCAGGCTTTGATTCATGACCCAGCAATTCTGATTCTGGATGAACCAACAGATGGTCTTGATCCCAATCAGAAATATGAAGTGCGCCAATTAATCCGCAGTATGCGTGAGCAAAAATGTATTATTCTTTCAACCCATATTCTTGAGGAAGTCGATGAAGTCTGTAATCGTGTAGTGATTATTGCGCGTGGTAAGGTTGTCGCCGATGCCATGCCTAATCTACTCAAGCAGCAAGCTGTAAGCGGACGACTCGATGATGTTTTTAGGCAGATTACAGCTTAATTTTTGGAAATAAATATGAAACAGGTAATTGCAATATTTAACCGAGAATTTAGATCTTATTTTGCTAGTCCCTTGGCATTAATTTTTATTTGTATTTTTTTAATGCTGACAGGATTTTTCACATTCAAGCTAGGTATGTTTTATGAGCAAGGACAAGCCGACCTCAGGCCGTTTTTCGTCTGGCATCCCTGGCTGTATCTATTTATCATTCCAGCAATTTCGATGCGGCTTTGGGCTGAGGAAAAAAAGACTGGGACAATTGAGTTACTTTTAACACTTCCGCTTTCGTTATTCGAAGCAATGGCAGGCAAATTTCTTGCCGCCTGGTTGTTTATTGGATTGGCCTTGAGCTTAACATTTCCAATCGTCTTGACAGTTTGTTACCTAGGCAATCCCGACCTGGGGGTAATTTTCGCCGCATATCTTGGAAGCTTCCTCATGGCCGGGTCATTTTTGTCAATTGGTATGGCAGTTTCTGCAACGACAAATAATCAAGTCATTGCTTTCGTTGTCTCTACAGTGATTTGTTTATTATTTATTCTCTTTGGATTTGAGCCCGTAGTGAACACACTACTCGGATTTTTCCCGGCAAAATTTGTCGAATTAATTACTAACTTAAGTTTCCCTTTTCATTTTGAAGCAATTCAACGCGGCGTGCTTGATTTACGCGATTTGGTTTACTTTCTAAGCTTAATGCTGACTGCATTATATATTGGAGTAGTGGCTTTAGATCGGGGCAAGGCAGAATAAATTCGAGGCGATTTCACAAGGTATATCGAGGAGGAATAAAAGAGTAGCGTATGTCTAGCGGTAGTTCATCAAAACGGACTTTACTATCAATTTCCGGAATTATCCTGGCAATTGCAATTTTTATTGTTGCCAATGGATTGAGTCGACAGGTGCTGCACTCGTGGTATCTCGATCTGACCGATCAAAATCTTTACAGCCTTTCTGCCGGTAGTAAGAAGATTCTTGCTGAGCTGCAAGATCCTATCACTCTGCGCTTTTATTATAGTAAAACAGATGGCGCACGTTACCCCTCGCTGCAACTTTATGCTTCGCGCGTGCTTGAACTACTGCGTGAATATCAACGACTCTCGCAGGGTAATCTTAAGCTTGAAATTTATGATCCCCGACCCGATACAGATGAGGAGAGTTGGGCAGAGAAGTATGGTTTGACCCCAATTTCAATGCCTGCAGGTGATGCGATTTATTTTGGTCTTAGTGGGGCAAATGGCATTGGCAAGGAAAGCACAATTCCACTGTTTAATTTAGGCCGCCAAGAGTTACTAGAATATGATATCAGTAAGTTAGTTTACGAACTCTCACGTGCATCTAAGCCTGTAGTTGGAATTTTAAGCCCTCTAAAAATTCAAAGCGCAGCTTCGCAAATTCCAGGTCAGCCTCAAGCCCCGCAGCAATGGACATTTATTTCGCAATTAAAGAGTTTAGCTGAAGTTAAGTTTCTAGATACAACTTCTGGCGTGATCGAAAGCGGTTTTGATGTAGTGGTGTTGATCCATCCGAGAAATTTATCAAATCAAACGTTATTTGCCATCGATCAGTATCTGTTAAATGGCGGCAAACTACTTGTGCTAGAAGATCCCTATTGCGAAGCCGATCAAGCTGACCCTGAACAGGCAGCCCAGCCCGACCAACAGTCAACTCAAGGTAGTTCGCAGCTAAACCAATTGCTAAAAAACTGGGGAGTAGAATTGGTTGAAGATAAATTTGTAGCTGATGTGAATCTTGCAACCCGTGTTTCAACGGGACAAGGTGGAGTTAAAGATTTTGTTGCTTGGCTAAATATTCCTAAAGATTTATTGAGTGCAAACGATCCAGCAACAACTTCAATTGATAGTTTGCTTTTCCCTTGGGCTGGGGCACTTAAACTCACAGCAGTCGAGGGCATTACTGCAGAACCGTTGATCGGGACAACCGACCAGGCGATGCTAGTTGATACGCGGAGTGTAAAGCTTGGGGGAGGGGACCCTGATTCACTACTGCGTAGTTATGCTGCAGGAAATGAGAAATTAAATATTGGTGTGCGCCTCACAGGTAATTTTAAGACTAACTTCCCGGCTGGAGATCCAGCTAAACCTGAGGGAGCGGAGCAAAACCAATCTTCCAGCAAGCAAGCCCCAGCGTTAAAGGAAAGTAAAAAGCCTGGAACGGTTGTAGTGATTGCTGACGTTGATTTTATTTCTGACCGCTATTCGCTGATTACACAAAATGTATTTGGTCGCTCGCTTGTATCGCTACTCAATCACAATTTAGTTTTGTTATTTAATGCAATCGATCAACTCACCGGATCTACCGACTTAATTACAATTCGCTCACGTGGAAAATTTAGCCGACCATTCGAGCGTGTGCAGCAGATTGAAATTAACGCTCAGCGACGCTGGCAAATGGAAGAGCAGAGTTTGCAGGCAGATTTAAATGCAGCGAATGAACGTCTACGTACGCTTGAGCAGAATGAACACGGCGAGAAACCAGCTGCTCAGCAAGTTTTTTCAGATGCGGTACTTGACGAAATCAAACAATTTAAGGAGCAACGCCGTCAGGCCCAAGAGCGCTTACGTGAAGTGCGTAAAAATTTACGTGAAGATAAAGAACGCTTAGGCACTGTCTTGTTTTTGATTAATACTTTTCTTGTGCCCTTGGTGCTATTAGTCGTGGCAGTCGGAAAATTAATTGCCAAACTTAGAACTAAGCAGCGCTCTAATTAAGCAAGGACAATATCGCTATGAATAAAAAAACATTGATCAAGCTTGCAGGAACATTAGTCGCCTTGGTGGTTTTATATTTTATTTTCGCACCAACTGAGAAACAAGACATTGCAGGGGCAATTTTGTCCGCGCTAGAGCCGAATAAAGTTTCGAGAATTCAGATCGATCAAGGTGAGAATAAGCTTGAATTAAGCGTCAAAGATAAGAATTGGGTGGTGACGAGTCGTGGTGACTATCCTGCAGATAGTTCGAAAATTCGTGCCTTATTGGTCAGACTGGCTGAAGTCAATACCGATCAACTCGTCACGCGAAATAAAAAAAATCATCTCAATCTTGGAGTGACAGATGAAGATGTTAAAGCTGGGAAGAGTAAGGTCACGCTCTACGACCCTGCAGGTAAAGTTTTGTCTGGACTATACATCGGCAATGCTCGGAATAAAGGATCTGGAGAAGGAGAGTTTTCGCTCGGGGTGATTCTTGGACAGTATGTTCGTGCTGTTAATTCAGATGATGTGTACGTGATTCCAGAGCCTGTAACTGCCGTTGCTAAGCCGAATCATTGGCTTGATACAACCTTGACCGATATCATTGCCAATAAAGTAGAAACAATCGAGCAGAAATCTGGAGCGGATGTGCAGTTTGTCGTTAAGCGTGATTTTCAGGTTGAACCTGGCAAGCCTGGAATGTTTAAACTAACAGTCCCACCAGTTGCTGATCGTAAAGTTAAAGAAAATATCCTGATCCAATTGCGTTCTGGATTAGAAGCCTTCCGCTTTGAAGATGTTATTCCGGCAGGAGATCCCAGCGCGCAGTCACTGATCTTTGATCGTTCAACTAAATACACACTTACCGATGGAACAATTTACATCGTTAAAACCGCTGAGTATGACTCTAAATTTTTCGCTAAGATCGAAGTTGGATTTTCAGAAGAAGCTATTACTGCGACGAAAGAACGGCATCAAGTTAAACTCGATCAATCACAGCAAGCCCAGGCACAAGTCTCTGCTAGTTCGAGTTCTTCGAGTTCAAGCGGTGATACTAATCTCTTACCAGAGCCAAAATATACAACTGCAGAGGAGAGTGCTAAATTAAATGCGCAATTTTTTAAGTGGGTTTACCAAATTCCGAAGTTTGGTGTTGAAAAATTCCGCTACGCTCAGGCTGATTTGTTTGAAATCTCGACTACCCCGCAAGCTCAGCCACGTAAGGCGAATGCAAGGGAAAAGACCAATTCAGCTAATAAAAGACAGAAGTAGACAGTCTGGACATTATTTCAGATAATTTCTAGGCAAAATATTTAGGTTTTTATTAATGCTAGACGATAGCTAATCTAGGGTATAGTGTTTGAACTAATGAAAATTTTAAACTCAATTCGGGGAAATAATGGCTTCAGCTTGCTGGAGTTATTAATCATTATTTCTACTCTTGGAGTTTTAGCTTCGATTGTTTTACCTGAACTTGCGGTTTATCGATTACGCTCTCATAATGCTACAGCTGTTTCTAATTTAAGAAACTTACTTTCAACTCAAGAATTATACTATGCGGATCATGAAGCTTTTGCTGATGATGTAACAACCTTAGAAACACTTGGGTATAAACGTAATCCTGAAGTGCGGGTCAGTACAAACATGAATCCTGGTGGAGGTATTGCCGGTCAGGTTTTTGAAGCTTACGCCGGACATGAACGCGGAGTCGCCTTGGGCGATTATCACTTTAGCACCTTAAGTGGTACGTACGCCTGTTATAAATTCTCAAGTGTCTCTGGATATCTAGAGATTGTTGCTCCACCGGCCGCAGATTGCACTACTCCCGACTAGGGAAGCTTACCCTCCGATCTTAGCTACCCCTTCTCATCCGTAATTTTACGAGTTTCTCTTAGTGATCTTTCCAAGTTCGTACGCATTTAGACGGGATTTGCTACTGCCGATAATATTTGCATGAGACAAAGAATTCTAAATGTTGCTGGTTTCACATTAATGGAGCTGATGGTTTCGATTACATGTATCGGAATTTTAGCTGCGGTTGCCTTGCCCACAATGGAAGGCTATCGGATCGAAGCAAGAAATGCGATGGCAATTTCTAATTTGCGTAACCTCGTTACCGCACAAGAAGCTTATTTTAATGATGCTGCACGTTACTCAGGCTCAATTGCCGAGCTAGAAGCAAATGGCTTTAGACGTAATACAGATGTAGTCTTTAATATCGACCGAACCTTTATTGCACCTTCTGCTGACCTGGTTAATACTCGTTACATTGCTCGCGCCTCACATGTTAAAGGAGCGGGAAATTTTGCTACAACACCTGGGTCATACGGTTGCTACTCAATTGGGAAGACTTATTGGGGGTTAGCATCAGCTGTGCCGAGAAATATCACACGCATGAACCCCACAGTCTCGATGCGGGTTTGCGGAACGCTTTAGTCTCGCGATCGCTGCTAATAAATTTCAATTGACCGAACAACTGTTTGACGCTGCGTGCCAGGATTTCCTGTGGTCACGATTGCCCTTAGCCACCGGGTGCAGTTGGGCATGACTGCCCGTACAATCACGCTAAACTCATTACTGGTTGTTTTAATGTGCTGACGTAACTGAGAGTCCCCCTGTAGTAATAAGCTTAATAAGCCATCGTTAATTGGTAAACTCAAGCGCTTCTGCACTAGGTCAACTACTTCTGTTTCAGGAAATCCAAGTGCAATCAGCACTTCTAGCGGAGCAGTATTAATATTCACTCGACGTGAGCCAACCCCACTTGAAGTTGAAACCTTAACATTTTGCGCAACACGGGAAATGCGCTCCTTGGTCATGCCGGGAACGAGCAAAAGATCGCTAATTGTTTTGAGGGGGCGATTGAAAAATAGATTTTGCTGCTCAGACTCGATGCCTTTACCAGTAAAGGCCGTGCTCTGATAGGACTCTTTGTTTGCGTCGATCCAATCCTGGATCACCGCTACTTGATTGCTCGGTGAGAAACCAACATTGCCGGGCACGCGCTTTAATTCTGGATCGTAGCGCTCCTGAATAAATCCTGACCGTTTAAATAATTCTGCAGTAGCATTTTTCCAAAATAGGGCGTTGGTGTTTTGTGGAGGTGGCTGAGCATCTTCTCCCTCGTCAGTGTCTTGATCCTCGCCGTCTTGATCAGCATCTTTCGGCTTTTGATCAAAAGGATTTGGCGAGGCAGGAACAACTTGATCTTCGTGTAAGCTATTCAGATCGATCTTGCCATCTTCATCGATAATACTTAAACGGAGCTCGCCTGCTACGCCAGAAATTGGTAGCGATTTCTCACTTGAAATTAATGCCCAAGGCTCTCCCAGCCAATCTTCTTGAATACCTTCAAGCTTGGGCATTTCAATTAATACCCGTGCAAGATTTAAGGCGGACTTTAATGAGTATTCGGCTTGAATCGTTTCTTGGTAACTACGCAATGCTCGCGCATCGAAACGAGCAATATAGCCAAAATCAACGACAATCACAGTGGCCAAAGTGATGATAAAAATTGTTAAGAGTAAAGCAATGCCACTTTGATTGCTTAAGCTCGAATGCCTAACCGTAAGGGGTTTAGTTGTAGGTAATTCATTTAAATTACAATCATGGGTAGACAGTTCATTTTCATCAAGAAACTCTGCTAAGCGACTGAGTGCCCGCTTTGATGTATTGGTTCTACGCTCGTCTTTGCTTCTACTTTTTTCTGTAAAATAGCTAGGCATTAGTCCAAAAGAAATATTCATGGGCTGGAAGTCTTTGCGCTGCGGGTCGCTAATATACTGCATTAAGGCGCCGATTGCAGTCTCAACTGGAAATGTAATTGGCGCGTTGCCAGCAACTACTCGGGCAGCATTAATTCCCGCAACTAATCCGCCGGCTGTTGATTCTACATAGCCTTCAACTCCAGTGATTTGACCTGCAAAGAAAAGTCCTTGATGGTTACGCATTTCTAAAGTTGCGCTCAGGCACGTTGGTGAATTAAGAAATGTATTACGGTGGACTGTTCCTAAGCGAATAAACTCAGCCTGCTCAAGGCCGGGCAAGCTGCGGAAAATTCGCTGCTGCTCACCATGTCGCAGCCGTGTCTGAAAGCCAACAATGCTCCACAATTCGCCTGCCTGATCATCTTGCCGTAATTGGACTACGGCGTAGGGCCAGCGCCCGGTCTGGGGGTCTGTTAACCCGGTCGGTTTCATTGGGCCAAAACGCAGAGTTTCAGGTCCACGCGCGATCATTTCTTCAATCGGCATGCAGCCTTCAAAGGGACGTAGATTAGACACGTCATCAGCTTCAACTTCTTCATGTCCTCCAAACTTTTCGCCAGCGGCAACGGCGCTTACAAATTCAGTATATTGTTCGAGAGTTAAAGGGATGTTCCAGTAGTCATCTCCACCTCCTTTGCCATAACGTGAAGCGCGGAAAAGTTTCCCGAAATCAATTGATTCAGCTAGAAGAATTGGACTAATCGCATCAAAAAAAGCCAGCTGACTCTGACCAGTTAGGTTTTGGATTTGTTCAGAGAGTTTCTTACTTGTCAGCGGTCCAGTGGCGATAATCACCGGTGATGTTTGGGTATAACTAGGAATTGTGATTTGTTCAGCGGTTTGAAAATCAATTAAGGGGTGACTGCGGATTTTATGATCGATATAAGCACTAAAAATTTCTCGGTCTACCGCAAGTGCCCCGCCAGCGGGGACTTCAGCGTAAAGCGCTGCTTCAATGACCAAAGAGCCAGCGACTCGTAATTCGGCTTTTAAGAGCCCAACTGCATTTGTCAACGCCCGCCCGCGAAAGGAATTTGAACAAACTAGTTCAGCACATTTGCCAGTTTTATGAGCCTTTGTTGTCTGCAGCGGACGCATTTCAATCAGCTTGACTGGGTGACCAGCTTGAGCAATTTGCCAGGCTGCCTCACTTCCCGCTAACCCTGCGCCGATAATTGTAACACATTGTTTTTTCATGTAGATTCTGATTCAATACCACCAATCGATATTTAGGGAAATTAGTAGGATTTTACATGGCCTTAGAAATTACAATGCCGCAGCTCAGCGATACGATGAGTGAAGGGACGATTATTAAATGGTATAAGCAAGTCGGTGATAGCGTTAAGCGTGGCGACGCGTTAGCTGAAGTTGCAACTGATAAAGCCAATCTAGAAATTGAATCTTTTAATGAAGGGACAATCTTGAGGATTGATGCTCAAATCGGTGCTGCTGTTAAAGTTGGCGCAGTGATTGCTATTCTTGGAAAGCCCGGCGAGCAGGTTGCAGAAAAATCAACTACTGAAAAATCAAACACTGAAACCCACAAACCCCTGACTGGCGGGCAAGTGAGTCCACAAGTGCAAGTGCCTACTACGCCACAGTCAAGTCTCAAGGAGCCAAGTCTAAAACAGTCTAGTTATTTTCAGTCGCCGAGTGTTTCTGACGAGCGAATTAAAATTTCTCCACTGGCAAAAAATGTAGCCAAATCACATGGAATTGACGTTTCGACATTGCAAGGCACTGGCGAAGGTGGACGAATCGTGCGCCGCGATATTGAACAAGCTTTACAGGCACCGTCAGTAAGCCAACCTGCGCAACGCACTCCGCAGAATTTTTCAGCTACTCAATCAGTGCCGGCGCAAATTTTCATTAGTGGGGCAACTAAAACAGAGCCACTTTCCAAGATGCGTCAAACGATTGCAACGCGGATGGTTGAAAGTGTTACAACGATTCCGCATTTCTATGTCACAACTAAGATTTGCATGGATGCAGCGGTCGAAATGCGTGAAAGCCTAAAGACGCTCCCGCAATATGAAGGCTTAAGTTATAACCATATTATTATTAAAGCTGCGGCACTTGCCTTGCAAAGGCATCCGATCATTAACTCCTGCTATCGCGAGGGCAGCGTTTATCAGCCAGGTGCAATTAACATTGGTATCATCACTGCAGTACCCGGGGGCTTATTGATTCCAATTGTTAAGCACGCCGATCAACTTTCGCTTGCGGATATTGTAGTTGAGTCGCGTGGCCTAGTGCAGCGTGCACGTGCGGGCAAACCGAAGGCTGATGATTTGGTTGATGGAACGTTTTCGATTTCCAATATGGGAATGTTTGATGTTGAGAACTTTACCGCAATTATTAATCCAAGCCAGGGGGCGATTATTGCTGTGAGTGCAATTCAAAAAGAACCAATCGTTGAGGGCACTGTAATCCGCCCCGCAGCGGTAATGCGAGTTACTGCCTCTGTTGACCATCGCATCATTGACGGCGTAATGGCGGGTGAATTTCTATCTGAGTTAAAGCGAATTTTAGAGCAGCCAATTTTTGTTTTAGCATAGCTACGATGTTAACCGTTATTGACCGTTCGCAACCAAGCAGTTCAATCCCCGAAGCCTATGATCGGACGTTAAGATTGCAACTTGATTTACTGGAAGAGAAAGCAGCTAATCGTGGACTTGAAGATTATTTAATCTATGTCGAGCATGACCATGTTTATACGACTGGAAGAGGCACAGAACTTGTTGTGGCAGGTCAAACTCAAGTTCCAACAATTGAAATTAGTCGCGGAGGGCAGGCGACCTATCATGGGCCAGGACAACTTGTTGCCTATCCAATTTTTGATTTAAATCGACACGGACGTGATGTGCATGTCTATTTGCGTCGACTAGAGACTGTCGTGATTAATTTACTCAGCCAGCTTGGACTAACTGCCCAGCAAGTTGCTGGGCAAACAGGTGTTTGGGTTGAAACTGCTCAGGGCCTTAGAAAAATCTGCTCGATTGGAGTTGGCGTTCGCAAGTGGATTACTTATCACGGACTGGCTTTGAATGTTAATCCAGATCTTTCATATTTTCATTCAATTTCGCCGTGTGGACTAGCAGCTGGAGTAATGACCTCACTTGCTGAGTTACTCGGCAGCGCGTGTCCGAGCATGGATCAAGTTAAAAACTTAATGACGGAAGCTTTTAAGTCAGAGTTTGATTTTTCTCACGATCACACTAATCCACTCAATCGACCTGCTTGGATTAAAGTCAAGGCCCCGGGTTCTCAAGGCTACGGGGAAACAGATCAAGTTGTAAAAAACTTACGCCTCGTAACTGTTTGTGAAGAGGCGCAGTGTCCAAATATTGGTGAATGTTGGACGCATCATACCGCGACATTTATGATCATGGGCGAGCTGTGCACACGGCGCTGTAGCTTTTGCTCTGTGAAGGACGGTGTTAAGGCCAACCTAGACCCGCTAGATCCACTTGAGCCCTATCGTGTGGCTAAGGCAGTGCAAGAATTAGGACTTGAGCATGTCGTGGTTACATCAGTTAATCGTGATGATGTTGCCGACATGGGAGCAAGTCACTTCTATCAAACTGCTAAATTGCTTCATCAACATGTTCCAGCTTGCCGGATCGAGTTTCTCATCCCCGATATGCAGGGACGTCGCGAGTTAATAGAAATTATTTTGAAAGATAATTTGCTTAGCGTGTTAAATCATAATTTTGAAACTGTACCACGCTTATACCGCACAGTTCGCCCCGGAGCCCAGGTGCAGCGGTCATTAAACATCCTCAAGTGGGCTAAGGAAATTCAGCCAGAAGTTAAAACGAAATCTGGAATTATGCTTGGCTTAGGTGAGACGCGACAAGAAGTTTTAGAAGTAATGGATCTACTGAGATCTGTGGGATGCGATATTTTAACGATTGGTCAGTATCTGCGGCCCTCGCAAAAACAACTACCAGTTCAGCGCTTTGTCACGCCTGTTGAATTTAAAGATTATGCTGAAGAAGCTTATCTGCGGGGTTTTGCACATGTAGAATCAGGCACATTTGTGCGTAGTTCTTACCACGCCTGGAAGCATGCTGATGGCGCAGAGGAAGCGCTACGATCAGCGGCACAGGCTTAAGGTCAAGCATCCTAAGTCGGTCATATTTTGAGCGAATAGCAGGTGAGTATCTTGCTTGAATAAGCTAGCCAGAAGAGGTTGCTTGGCAGATCCACAAAGCAGTGGGCATTTGTCTCTGACCCTTGCTCAAAAAAATAGAAATCAAAAAAATAAAATTTGACTTGGGACAATCGCGCTGTTACAATTATTTCTATGCATTGTCAGACGAATTCATATCGCTACGCATATCTATACCCACTTTCGTGGGTTTAATTATTCTTTTCTGTAATCATTAGTTTTCGTTTTTAAGCAATTTTTTGAAGGATTTAACCTAGATGGACTCGTTTATTGAAATGGACGTCATTGACGACCCAACTGAACTCAGTTTAGACCCAAAGCACCCAGGTATTAATGACCCAAGCTACGTATTGCGTCGTAAAGCTTTTTTTTACTTAGCCCGCGACTTACGGTTGCAAAACTTATCTGTGCCTGTTGTTGAATATACTCAAGCCGAGCACCGGCTTTGGTCGACGATTGCGACAAAGCTTGATTTACTGCATCGCAAACACGCTTCTCGCATCTTTCTGGAAGGTAAGTCTGCCCTGGCTTTTGCCGCTGAAACCATCCCGCAAGCTCGTGACTTAGACCGTCTATTGCAAGACACAACTGGATTCTCGCTTACACCAGCGGAAGGACTCCTTGCAGGTAAAACGTATTTTATTGGCTGGTCTGAGGGGAAAATGCCGGTGACACTTTTTTTACGTCACCCCAGCCATCCCGAGTATACTCCAGAGCCAGATATTGTACATGATATTCTCGGCCATGTGCCGCCGTTAATGAATCAAGCATACGCGGACTTGATCGAATTTATTGGCATTGCTGCCAAGCAAGCTAATCCGCGGCAAATGGAAGAGCTTGTGCGTTTTTATTGGTTCACCGTTGAGTATGGATTGATCAGAGAAGACGATCAAATAAAGTGTTTAGGTGCGGGGATTCTTTCTTCCTTAGCAGAAATTGAGCATGTCTACTCTGGCATTCCAAATGTGAAAGAATTTAACTTAAACGAGGTAATTAATACTCCATTTGATCCCACTCGTTTGCAGCAGTTGTACTTCGTCAGTAATTCCTTAGCGGAAATCAGAGACAATGCAGTCAAATTAGTTGAATCTTGGGGCTAGTCTTAGACAAATTGCTGTTTGCTCTAGAGCGCATTCTTCTGACACTATTCAGCTATGCGTGCGCTTTGGATTATAATTTTGGTATTTCTTCTCGGTGGAATTATTGCCTGGAAGGGGGAGGAGTATCTTGAGTCTCGGCTTGAAGCGTTCTTGCGTAAAGAATTTTCAGAGGGGACAAACTGTGCCGTCGATTTAAAAAATCCGAGCATTTCATTGCTCCCACTTACTGCGGAAATCCAGGATGTTTCAATTGTCTGCCCTGGTGAGACTCAAGGAGAAGGGTTTTTTGTTAAGAAAATCAAAGCTTATGCTTCGCTTTGGGAATTAAGTGAAAAAATTATCCGCCTCTCAAATTTAGAGTTAGCAGGAGCGCGGATTAAAAGCGATCGTTTAGATTCAGCCCTGATTAGAACACTTGAATTTATTTTGAACGATCCACCTAACCCGCAACCTGACCGTTGGAAATTAAAGGTCAACGATGTGTATATCGATACACCCGAAACGCCAGGCCCGCACTTATGGGTTCGTGCTGGAAATTTTCGTTTTATTTGGGATCAAGTAAAATTTCATGCGCATATCCCTCCGGGCATACCGCCATCAGAATTACGCGCAAGCTCAAATATGTTTGCCGTGGAGCGTGTAGCAGCTAAACGAATTGCCCTAGGAAAATTTAAGGGTTTTGTTGATGTCGGTGGCGGGCTTTTGCGCGTGCATGAAGTGGAAGTGCAACACGGGGAAAAAGCAGATATCTCACGGGTTAAGGGCACAAGTAGAATACTGCTCCCAGGGAGTTACGATCTAGATTTTGATACAAATCTTACTGGCGACTTTTTTGCCCAATTTGGTGCAGACATTGGGATTGATCGCCTGCGCTATCAAGCAAAAATGTCAGGAGCTCTGGAAGCACCGATCTGGCAAGGCAATACAGTCTTAACGTTTCTGGAAAAGGACAGTCAGTGTCTTCCCAAGGAGCTTGGTGCCAAGTTAAGCATCGGCATGGACGGATTAAAGCTTTCTGAATCGCAATATAACCGGGAAAAATTCGATTTTAATTTTAATTTAAGTTTTGCTGAACCGTTTGGAATTTCGGCGCGGTTGCCGTTGGGGCAGAGACAATTAGAGAACTGTCTTGCTGGCGTCGGACAAGAGATTCGTTGGAATAACATTCGTGCACTCAGTATTAACGGAACTTTGAGCCCTTTATTGCTGCGTGCACAAGCAGAAGGTTTAAGTGGTTTTGCAATGAAACTTGCCAGCGAGCAGAGTGGAAAAATTCTTCTTGATCTTGAACATCATGCCCAGCGTGAGAACTCCCCAGGCACGGAGTCAGTGATTAAAGCGCGAGCTAATTTTCAGCAGGCGCATTTAACTGTCGAGCAAATTGATGCAATTAATTACCCGCTGACGACACTCTTCAAAACAGCAACTGTACTTTTTGATCGCAAATTTTTGGAAGTCGCAGAATATTTCGAAGGTGCTGTAATAAATGGTACTTATGATCCGGGTCGACACGAGGGGCAATTCCAGATTAATAAATTTACCAAACTGCCCGCCGAAGCAAAAGTTGATTTTAAGCTGGCAGTCGCTGCAAATGCGATTAAGATTCCTGATTTAAAATTAAGCACTAAAGCCGGAGAGATTGCTGCGAAATTTATTTTTCCACTTGATGCTGCAACTCCAGGAGAAGTTCTAGTACGAACAAGTTCCTACCCACTGAACTCACTTGTGAATGACCCACTTGGATATGCGGGAGTATTTGATGTGGGATTGAATTATAATTTTAAGCGTGGCGCAGAACTACTCGGCAATGGCGAGTTCAATTTTACTGCTGATCAAATGAAAATTGCTGGAGTAGAGATTGCTTTTGAACGAAGTATTTCTAGTAAAATACAATCTGGGAAACTGATCTTATCGCCGACTAACATTGTAGTCGATAATCACCCAGTGAAATTAAGCGGCAGCGCTGACTTCGACACTGGACCTTTGTTTAACGTAGTAGGTGAGCTTGATTTATCGACAATCAAAGCGCAAATTCCGCAACTGAGGACTGCCAGCGGGGATATTAAATTCGATTTCAATACTGCCGGAACCTGGCGTGCCCTCAAATTGAACGGCAGCATGTCTTTAACTGATGGAACAATTGTTCTCCCTAGCACTACAGGCGGCATTGAAATTAGTGAAATCAATCTGAACGGCAAGTTTAGCGATGATAATTTATTACTTGAGAACATCAAGGGTTTAGTTGGGGACGGTGCGATTTCTGGTAGCGGAATAGTTAAAGCGGTTACTAACAATACGGCTCGAAAAGTTGAGGTGAAATTAGTTAGTGACGGTATTACGCTGATGCCAATCGTGGGTCTAGAAATGGAAGTTTCAGGGGATCTTCTGCTACGTAAAGACGGAATTACACCGCTTGACCTGAGTGGAAAGATTCAACTTCAACGTAGCAGTTATGTAAATAATTTTGATATTACTACTGTGCTTAAGCGTGCACAGCAGGTTTTGGCTGGAACAGCTGAGTCGCAGCAAGCTGGAATTTCTTCAACTGCTACGTTGAATTTGCAAATTCAAGCTCCAAATAGTCAATATGTAGAGACAAATGTTTTTACAGGGGAACTTGCTGGAGACTTGCTTGCCCAAGGCACATTGAAGTCGCCGAGCCTGAAGGGCGATATTCGTGTGATCGATGGAGCGGTGCGTTTCCAGACAAATGACTTTACAGTTTTACACGGCTTGCTACGTTTCCCGGAGGCTGCGCAAGGCATCAGGCCAACAATTGATTTGGTTAGCGAGGCATTTGTCCGATCGATTAGTGGGGATGAATATCCAGTGCGCTTAATTATTTCAGGTCCCGTGGAAAGGCCTAGTGTGAAAATTAATTCAAGTAGTAATTTAAGCGAACGTGAATTGCTTTCAATGATGTCACTTGGTGGTAGAATCGAAGAGCTGAGCCTATTAAAATCTACAGCAAAAAGTCCACGGTCGAGTGATCATGAAATTATCAGCGCAGATACAGAACTATCTTTCCGTGATCGCTTATCGGCAATTACTGGATTCTCTGAAGTGCAAATTGAAACTGGCACTTCGACAATTACCGGAGAATTTGTGCCAGTGCTGCGCGCAGCGCGACCATTTATTGGAGATACGGAGATTGTTGTGCGTTCGGAGCTTGATGCTGAACGTGCGACAATTGGAACAATTGAATACCCTTTAAATCCAGCTTTGAGTGCTGTTGCTGGCTGGAAAACGCATTCGGTGACTGACCCTTCAAATAACTCAGGATCTGCCAGCATTGGTTTAACTTTTCAAAAAAGATTTCAAGGTACAAGTATTTTCCCGAATCAAGAATGAAGCACTTATTAATCTACATTCTCTTATGCGTTTTATATGCGAACATATGTTCTGCAGAGGATTTGCCAATTCAAAGAATCCGCGAGATTAAAATCGCCAATCAACTAGTGCTTAAACCCGAGGAAATTATTCGATCATCTGGTCTATTTCATAACCAAGACTTTTCTTCGGATCTAATTGAGCCAGCAGAGCGACGCATTCAGGAGCGTCTAGCACGAAGTGCCTATGAAAATTCGAATGTTAAGATTAGTATTCATCGACTCAAGGAATTACCGCTTGTGGATGTAACGATCCAAATTAAGCAAGGATCTCCAACGCTAGTTAGTGCAATTAATACGACCATAGAGTTACCACAGAAAGTAAAAAATTGGCTGAATAAACGCTATTTGAAACGGCCCTTCACTGAACAAAAAAGGCGGCGTATTAATCGTCTCCTTGGAGCGGAGTTTCGCAAAAGCGGCTTTCTTCGGGCGCACTTCACTGTCAGTGAACGTCGCGACCAGGATCAAAATATCATTCTGGATCTTGTAGGCTCAATTGGCAACAAGACCAAAATTGGCTTTACAGGGAATAAATTACTCTCGCGCAGTGAATTACTGAAATTAATCGCAGAACAAACAGAGCGTTCGCGCTTAAGTCGCGGTCTTGTTGATTCAATTGCAGAAACTATTCGCAATAAGTATCAAGAATTAGGGCATTATTTTGTCCGTGTCGACCCAAGAATCGAAGATGATTTTGCTAGTATTAGCTTTCGCATTAGAGAATCACGCTCGGTTAGATTTAAATTTTTGTTAATCTCCGGGAATGATCAGCTTTCAAAGCAAGAAGTAAAAAAAATTATTGGTTGGCGTGAACGCAGTCTACTCACCGGATTTCGCCGCCCGGGGCAAATTTTTACAGAGCAGCAATTACTCGAGTTTGTAGATCTGATTAAGGCAAAGTACTCCGAACTCGGGTTCGAAGAAGCGGTTGTGATCCCAAAAGTAAGCCGCAAGGATCGAGATACCCTAGTATTAGAATTTACGATTAACGAAGGACCGCAAATTACTTATCACGAAATTGAATTTGTATGGAATGAGCATACTTGCCGTAAGTTAGTGGACTGTGTTCCCGCGGAGTATCA
Organism: bacterium; assembly: GCA_016786595.1. Lineage (NCBI taxonomy): Bacteria > bacterium. Next base: position 212,362 of record JAEUWB010000060.1, read on the forward strand.
GGATGTACTACAAATACTTGAAGCTGCGATTTTAAAAGTAAAAACTGGGCGATTTATTAACCTTGTTATTGAAAGTCAAGATTTAATTCGCACAAGGTTAATACAAGCTGGCTATCCAAGTGTAGCGGTAACTTTTTTACAAAACCCACCAATCGTTAAGTTTATAGTGACCACTGGGCCGAAAATTACGATTGGTAATATTGCTCTCAAACAAAATTTATTTACTAAACCCCATGTGATTCAACGCGAACTGCAATTTCAGTCTGGTGATCTATGGGATGCAATGTTGTTGCAAGAGACAGAACTTAAGCTATATCGCACAGGACTATTTGAAGGCGTGACGCTCGAGCCTGCTGATGGGAAGCTCGATAGTCCTACTGAAGACTTAGTGGTGAGAGTAGCTGAGCGAGACTCTGGTTCAATCTCAACTGGAATTGGGTTTGATACGGAAGATGGTTTGCATCTATTGGGCGAAATAAAACAGCAGAATCTAAATGGCGAGGGCAATACCTTGCTTGCGGCAATTGACGCCTACTTTAAAACTGGTGGAAGTGCATTTGATGCAGGACGAGCTAAGTTATTATTTTCGAACCCGCACATTTTTGATTCCGAGACGGAATTTTACTCAGAAGTATTCGCGCAAACTTCAATCAATCTTTATCAGAATTTCAACTTCCGCCGCTATGGAGCAAATCTGCTTTTTAGAGCGCCAATTGGCGAACGTTGGACTGCAGGAGTCGGTGGCACAACGTTTCTTGAAGATCTCTTCGATCAGGAAGAAGATATCATTATCAGTGAATATGATGATAACACTGTGCAACATGCGCAGCTGCGTCTAGAGGTAGATGGTGTGTACTTAGACGATCGGTTTAACCCGCGTAGTGGCTGGAGATTTCATGCTGATGGAAAGATTGCTAGTTCTACCTTTGGCTCGGATGTTAACTATGCTGGAGGGCAAGTCGCACAAGGGTTCCATCTGCCACTTTCTGATTTATTTACTTTCGCGCAAGGGTTGAAATTAGAAGGTTACACGCCATTTGATAGCACCGATGTTTTGCCGCTAAGCCAACGTCTTTTTCTTGGGGGACGTTCAAGCTTGCGGGGTTTTGCCCGCAATAAAGTTGGTCCGAAAGGATTTGCAGATCATGTTGTGGGTGGTGATTTGGCACTCGTGCTAAATTCTGAGTTAAAATATCAGTTCGCCGATCGTGCCCTATTTGTTTTGTTTTTAGATCTTGGTAAGTCAATTCTAAAAAACCCCGGAGAAATTTTTACAGGTGACCCACTAAGTATTTCGTTTTCAAATTTAAGGTACTCACCTGGAATAGGATGTCGCTATGAGACGCCGATTGGGCCACTGAGTATTGACCTTGGGTTTAACCCTGATCGTGAAGCAGGTGAACAGCGCTTTAGAGTTTATTTAAGCATTGGAAATATTTTTTAATTCGAGTAGATGGCGCAACACACTACGACTTCTAACTAATTAGAATCATAGCTATTTTAGGCACTATGCAAGCGCGCGAATATGAATTATAGCATCTCGGAAGCGCTGATGCAGAATCAGTAGTAGAAGTTGATTAATGTAAAATCTACTTCTACGCTTGATTGTGATTAAAGCATTTTATGGGATAATGTATTAAGCACTAACCCTTAATTCGATTATTTTACGTTTTGGAGATTGTTTATGTCAGGTCTTGTTGTTGATGTCAGTGACAGCACTTTTGATGCAGAAGTATTGAAGTCAGATCTTCCTGTGCTAGTCGATTTTTGGGCGCCGTGGTGTGGGCCTTGTCGTGCAATTGCACCAGTGATCGAAGAACTTGCCAAAGAATACCAAGGCAAAATCAAATTTGCCAAAGTCAACGTTGATAACAATCCTGAATCACCAGCGCAATATCACGTGCGCGGGATTCCTAATCTGATTCTTTTTAAGAGTGGACAGTTGCAAGAGCAAATCGTTGGTGCTGTTGCGAAGCAAGAAATTGTTAAGGCGATTGGGAAAATCGCATAATTTTATCAAGCTACATGCCACAAATTGTTCTTAATGGAGAAAAGCGAGAAGTCCGGGCGCAGTCAATTTCTGAACTTCTGGTCGAGTGCAACTTAGTTAATAAAAGAGTTGCAATCGAGCTGAACCATAACGTTGTCCCTAAAGACCAACACAGCTCGACGAAAATTTCTCATGGAGACCGGGTCGAAGTTGTCCAATTTGTCGGCGGCGGCTAATTGATCTATTTTGGACAAAGATCTTAGACTTTAGCTTAGGCTTGAACTTAAGCTAAAGGATTTTTTTGAGTTGTCGTATATGAATCAATTAGACCAATACATAATTGGGAATAAAACTTTTACTTCGCGACTGATCGTTGGATCGGGAAAATATAAAAGTTTTCAAGAAACTGCTGAAGCTACTAAAGCCTCAGGTGCCGAAATGATTACTGTTGCTGTGCGCCGTGTCAACATTACTGACGCAAAACAAGATAACCTACTCGACTATTTAAATGATATTCCTAATCTGATCATCCTTCCCAACACTGCCGGCTGCTATACTTTAGAGGACTGCCTACGCACTGCGCGACTTGCACGTGAGGCTGGAGTTTCAGATTTTGTTAAAGTTGAAGTGATCGGCGATGAAAAAACGCTTTTCCCGGATAACGAACTCACGATTAAGGCGGTCGAAGTTTTGACTAAGGAAGGATTCTATTGTTTGCCCTATATCACCGATGACCCGATTGTTGCACGAAAGTGTCAAGATGTAGGAGCAGCGGCCGTCATGCCACTTGCTGCTCCAATTGGAAGTGGTTTGGGAATTCAAAATCCTTATAATTTAATGATTATTATTGAGCAGGCAAAAGTTCCAGTGATTGTTGATGCTGGGGTTGGAACTGCCTCCGATGCTTCACGTTGTTTGGAACTTGGCGCTGCTGCCGTACTTACAAATTCTGCGATTGCTTGCGCAAAAAATCCTGTTTTAATGGCAACCGCGATGAAAGCTGCGTGTGTCGCTGGCAGAAATGCCTACCTTGCTGGACGCATGCCGAAGAAATTGTATGCTCACGCTTCAAGTCCACTGACTGGGCTAATTAACTGAGTTTGCGATGTCAGAAAAGCAGCTTTACATTATCACTAATGGAAGCCTAGCTGATGACGAAAGAAAGTTTCAGGACAAGATTGTTGAGATTATCAGTCGTGAGTCTAAACGCAGCTTTGCTCTAGTTTTACGCGAGCAAGTTGGCAACAATCCCGCCTCAGATAAATTACTCTATACTCTTGGGCTTAAAATTAAAGACCTTTGTGTAAAGCACGATATTAAACTGATTATGCATCGACGCTTGGACATTGCTTTGGCGATTAATGCTGACGGAGTACATCTCAACGCTGCCTCGCTGAGCATTGCGCAAGTCCGAAAGCTTGCAAAAGATAGTTTATTAGTTGGCTATTCTGCGCATTCTATCGGCGAAATTTTAAACGCAGAAAAGTCGGGCGCAGATTATGTATTTTTAAGCCCAATTTTTGCTTCGCTTTCCAAGCCAGATCATACGCGTCCTCCTCTAGGGATTGAAGCACTAACAGAGATTTCGGGACAAATAAGCATTCCAGTCATTGCTTTAGGAGGAATAACTCCGATAAATGCTCAAGACTGTATTAGTGCTGGAGCTTTCGGCTATGCTAGTATCGGAAGTTTATGGAAAGAATAGGGAACCTGCTTATGAACTACAAATTCTATAAAGTATTATTTTTCGGATTCTGCATAACAGTACCATTAATTTCCATTGCCGATAAACCGAATATTAAGATTGGTGTAATTGCTCCCTTAACTGGGGGCAATGCGATTGCCGGCGAAGATATCAGACGGGTAATCGAACTAGCTAAGACGCGCTTAGAATCTACAGCAAAGAAGCACAACTACAGCTTTATTTTTGAAGATGGGCAGTGTGGTAGCGGCAGCGCAACGATTACCGCAGTTAAGAAATTAATTGATCTAGATCGAGTCTCAGGCTTAATTGTTGGCTGTAGCGGTGAGATTTTGCAAGCTGGCCCGATCGTTGAACGCGCTAAAATTCCAACAGTAGTAGTTTATGCTAGTCACAAAGATGTGCGCAATCTTGGTCAATTTATCTTTAGGACTTGGATCGATATGGAGCGCAGTATGGACCCGATGGTCAAGCTCCTCGAGCAAGAACAAGCCCAAAAAGTTGCACTACTAACCGAAGAAATGCCCTATACAATTGGCATGAAAGGCTTATTGTCTGAAAAGTTAGGCTCAAGAATTGCTGCAGCGGAAGATATTCCACTTGATACAACTGACATCCGCCAGTCGTTGATCAAAGTTCGCGCCAAACAGCCAGATGCTTATTACTTGAATGCAGGTTCTGCAAAATCTATTGCCTTATATTTAAAACAAGCTAAGGAGCTTGGGATTAAAGGACCTTTTTATTCTTACCTGCCAGGTGAAAAGGAGTTTTTAGAAATTTCAGCTGCTTACAACGAAGGGTTCAGGACACTGTCTTTTCCTGAAATTTCTGCGACCGATCCAGTTTATGCCAAGCTGCTTGAAGACTATCGCACTCGATATAATGAGTTACCACGCTATGCCTTTTTAGCTGCTGCAACTCATGATGGCGTGCAAGCCTTAATTGACGCTTTTGAAACAGTTGGGACTAATGCTGATCAAGTGCAGGGGTACTTAAGCAGCTATAAGACTCAAGGAGCGCTTGGCACTGTTGAATTTGATGAAAATGGTGACGTGAAAAATGTAACGCTTGTGGTCAAACAGGTAAGATCAGGTCGGCTCGAGTAGTGAGCTCTTAGCGGGAAGCGAGCAAGTTCTTCCCGCTAATTTCTTTACTTAGCAGCTGTTTTTGATACACGCGTGGTTAAGCGAGAAATCTTTCTGCTGGCGGTTTTACGGTGCATAATGCCACGTGAAACTGCGCGGTCGAGCAAAGTTGTTGCTAGCTTAACTTGGTCACGAGCATCTGTCATTTTTCCAGCTTCAAGAAATGCTAAAGCTTTCTTAACAGTCGTGCGGATAGTGGTTTCAGCCAGATTGTTACGCGCCTTACGCTTTAAGCTTTGACGGTGACGTTTAATTGCAGATTTATGTGTAGCCATAATTAAATCAAATTTCCTTAAAAATTAATGAATCGGACTTATATAAAAGCCCAGGAATAATTGCAAATCAGGCCCTGAGGCGCAATCAGTTGGAAATATTATACATCTCGAATAACGCTAGGTTTTTGCAGTGCCCTCAGAGCATTTAAGACCGATGCTAAATCTATTATTTCCTGTCCAATTGCACCTGCTACCGGCGAAAGTAGCCCTGTTGCTGCCAAATACATTCCACCAATACTTAAGATCATCCCACCGATTGCGCTTTGTAATGCGATTGCTCGCATCCGCTCAGCGATGTGCAGAAATTCATCGACTTTAGTCAGCGAGGCATCGAGGATTAACACACCAGCCGCTTCAGTTGTAACCTCGCTACGATGACCTAAAGCTATGCCTACTGTTGCTGCGGCGAGTGCTGGCGCATCATTAATTCCATCGCCAATGAAAATGGTTGGAGCCTTCCTAGTTTCAGCAGTAACAATCTGGACTTTTTCTTCCGGTGACTTCTCGGCGTGAATTTCCTGAATCCCTACTTTCTCGGCCAGATAAGTGACTTCAGAAAGTCGATCTCCGGAGACAATCATTGATTTAGTAATCCCATGGCGAGGCTCTAGATGTGAAAGGAAATGCTTGCTTTCAGGGCGAGCTTCGTCATGGAAGGTAATTGTCCCGGCAAGCTTGTTGTCGATTAAAACCACACATTCGAGGCCAGTTTTTTGGGCAGGCAATTGCCGTTGCTGATCCGCGCTAAGCTTTGCCCGGCCAGTAACAAAAATCTGCTGACCTAGGATTTCGCCCCGCAAACCCTCGCCGGGCTTTTCTGAGAGCGCTTCGGAAATTTCTAGAGTAATTCCGTTTTTTTTCGCGTAATCTAGGATTGCCTGCGCAAGTGGGTGCTTCGAATATTGTTCAAGGCTTGCTGTGAGTTTGACAAGTTGGTTTTCTGGGAAGTCTAGGCCTGTTACTTTTGTAACCGTTGGAATCCCAATCGTAAGTGTGCCAGTTTTATCGAGGATAATTGTCTTTGCAGTGGGTGTAAGCTCAAGCACGCTCGGATCGCGAATAATCATGCCACGCTTTGCTGCCAGTGAAATCGACCCAATAATCGCTACTGGTATTGCAATTAACAGTGGGCAAGGTGTGGCAATTGTCAGCACAGCAAGAAAGCGTGAACTATCGCCAGAAAAATACCAAGCAATGATGGCAATGCTTAGCGCAATCGGGGTGTAAATTGCACCAAGACTATCGCCGAGGCGTTTCATGCGGATTTTGCTTTGAGAGCTTTCACGCATCACTTCAACTACTTTTGCATAACGCGAGTCAGTCGCAATTTTGGAAGCTCGAATCACGAGAGTTGACTCGCCATTGATTGTTCCCGAATACACTTCAGTGCCTGGTGTTTTAGGAATTTTGTAAGGCTCACCACTCAGATAAGATTCATCCATATGGCCGCGGCCTTCGACAACTGAACCATCGACTGGGCAAGTTTCAAATGGCAGCACCACGACTAGGTCACCAACTTGAACGGACTCTACAGATACATCAATTAGACCAGTGCTCGTGCGTTTGTGCGCAATTCGTGGCATGCGTTCAGCTAGAATTTTTAAAATCGAAGACGCTTTGCGGACAGCATAGCCCTCTAGGGTCTGCCCACCGGAAAGCATGAGCACCACGAGTGAGCCAGCTAGATATTCACCAAGGATGAGGGAGGTGATAATTGAGATGCCGGCAAGTAGGTCTGACCCGAATTCAGCTTTGAGTGCGGCTTTGAGTAGGTCGTAACAAAGAGATGAGCCGCCAAGGACAATACTAAAAACTAAGGGGATATGAGTAAGCGTGGCTTCTGTGCCATGGAAAAAAGCTAATCCAGTCGAGATTAGTAAAGCAGCTAAAGTGCCAAGTGCAATCCAGGAATTTCGATCGAGCTTAATCATCAAGACTTATTTAGTGACTTTTTTAATTTGTTGCCAGGCAGCTTCCATTTCTTCAAGGGAACATTCAGCAATAGGTCGCGGTAATAATGCTTGCATTTGATGAAACCTATCAGTGAAGCGTGCCGAGCATGAATGTAGGGCATCTTCAGCTTGAAACCCTAAAAACCTTGCAAGTTGCGCAAGAGCAAAAAGTAAGTCACCCAGCTCATGCTGGAGGCGCTGCTTGCGATTGGGACTATCAACAGCGTTAATCTCAACTTCAAGTTCATGCATTTCTTCTTTAATTTTATCCCAAACCTCTTGAGCTGAAGTCCAATCAAAGTGAACTTTTGCTGCGCGTTGACCAATGCGCTGGGCGCGGCTTAATGCGGGCATGCCTCTTGGAATACCTTCGAGCATGAAACGTGGTCCCTTGTCCTCAGCTGTTTTAACTTTGCTGCCTTCTTCGCTTTTAATGCGTTCCCAATTGAGTAATACATCTTTAGTGCTAGTGACTTGTTTATCGCCGAAAACATGGGGATGACGACGGATCATTTTTTCTGAGATTTGTTCGGTCACTGCGTTGATATCAAATGCCCCGCGGTCTTTTGCTAGCTGCGCGTGTAAAACAACTTGTAGTAACACATCGCCTAATTCTTCTTTTAAGGATTGGTCGTTTTGATCTTCAATTGCATCAAGCAGTTCATATGTTTCCTCAACAAGATAGGGCCTTAGGGTCTCGTGAGTTTGTTCAAGGTCCCAAGGACAGCCACCGTTTGGGTCACGGAGTTTGGCGATGATCTCAACGAATTTTGCGAAAGTGGTTTGTGGATTACTCATAGGCGGAGCTTATCCTGATGGATTACTGATAGCAATCGGTGAGATTTTTTAACTTAGGCTTGAATGTGAACTTAGCCTTCACCTGATTTATTGAAGTAGAAAGGAGAAGGAAAAGGGGAAGTATAAGTTCAAGCCGAAGAATTGGATCGAAATGTTACTTAACAAAGTCACCCCCAAGAGAAAACTTTCGTTTTCTTTGGGCTGACCTTTCTTTTCCGAGCTGAGTTATTTGTCAATCAAGAGATTGACGATTGAGGTCACAAAAAGAAAACTTATCGCTTTCTTTTTGCTAACTTTTTCTTTCTCGCGCTGTATTTAATGGTTGTGCTTAGGCACAACGGTCAAAAGTCACCCCCAAGAGAAAACTTTCGTTTTCTTTGGGCTGACCTTTCTTTTCCGAGCTGAGTTATTTGTCAATCAAGAGATTGACGATTGAGGTCACAAAAAGAAAACTTACCGCTTTCTTTTTGCTAACTTTTTCTTTCTCGCGAAAGAAAAAGTTAGTCGAATTGGATTTTGAGGGGTTCTTGTTTAGTAATTGGTTTAAGCACGGAGTCCTCGGTTGTATCTTCTTCGACTGGGGCTACAGTTGGAGCTGGTGTGCCTGTAAAGGGACTGTTGGGTACGTCATCGTAGCTATCATCTGTTGTGAGTTTAATACGAAGTCGCAAGTTATTTGCGCTATCAGCATTTTTCAGCGCTTCTTCGAGGCTGATACGGCCAGCTTGATAAAGTTCGTAGAGATGTTGATCGAAGGACTGCATGCCTAAGTTTGTGCTTTTTTCGATTGCTTCTTTGAGTGAGCCAATTTCGCCCTTGTAGATTAAGTCTTTTACGCGCGGGCTGCCGAGCATAATTTCAACTGCAGGGATACGTTTGCTATCGACAGTGCGAATCAAGCGTTGGCTGACGATTCCGCGAATATTTAGGCTCAATTGTAAGTAAATTTGTTTGTGTTGAGCTGGTGGAAAGAAGTTCATGATTCGTTCCATTGCTTGGTAAGTGTTATTTGAGTGCAAGGTTGCAAAGCAAAGATGTCCAGTTTCGGCGTATGTAATTGCAGCACGCATAGTTTCTTCATCGCGCACTTCGCCGATCATAATTACATCGGGTGCTTGGCGTAGTGCCGAGCGTAGTGCGATATGGAAATCAGTTGTATCGATTCCGACTTCGCGCTGAGTGACAAGAGATTTTTTATGTTCGTGGACAAATTCAATTGGGTCTTCAACGCAGATAATGTGTCCCGCTTGATTGGTGTTACGATAATCAATCATTGAGGCGAGTGAAGTTGATTTACCTGATCCGGTTGCGCCCACGACGAGCACAAGCCCGCGCTTGGCCATTGATAAGTCCTGTAGAATTGGGGGGAGTCCAAGTTCTTCAAATGCTGGGATTTTATCTTTAATGCGGCGGATCACGAGTCCGATAAAGCCTTTTTGAATGAAGACACTGGCGCGGTAGCGGCCAAAATTTTTGTAATACAAGCTCAAAGTTAATTCATTTGAACGTAAAAATTCCTGCTGTTGTTTTTCGTTCATGATGCTGAGTGACAAGGCTTCTGTCGCTTCGGGTGACAAGACAGTCGATCCTGCCGGCCTGACAATGCCATTAATACGATAGGCTGGAGGGCTGCCGACTGTGACATAGAGGTCAGAGGCCTCGTGATCGTTCATGACTTGAAGTAAGCGTCTAATATCGAGAATGTTTGTTGGTGCTGTCATAAATGTCCTTACCGACTAGTTCTAAAATTTCTTAACGATGAGCTCCTGCCTGTTTGCCTCCTGTTGGATTATTAGATTCGGCAAAAAGATTAATATTGCCAGAGGCCTCAATCGCAGTTTCACGAGAAATTACACCCTTTTGAAAGAGTTCGATTAAAGCCATATCCATTGTGCGCATGCCGACATTTTGGCTGGTTTGCATCACACCAGGAATTTGGTGAATTTTTCCTTCGCGGACAAGGTTTCGCACAGCGGTTGAACCGGTCATGACTTCTAGAGCGGCAGCACGGCCTCCGCCAATTTTAGGCACTAATGTTTGGGTGATGATTGCTTCAATTGACTCAGAAAGCATGGCGCGAATCTGTGCTTGTTGTGCCGGAGGAAATACGTCGATAATACGGTCAACTGTTTTTGGCGCACTTGAGGTGTGGAGTGTTCCGAAAACTAAGTGACCAGTTTCAGCGGCTGTTAAGGCGAGTTGGATTGTTTCCAAGTCACGCATTTCGCCGACGAGAATGACGTCTGGGTCTTCACGTAGTGCGGCTTTAAGGGCGGTTGCGAATGATTTTGTATGCGGTCCGATTTCGCGTTGGTTGATCAAGCATTTTTTGGACTGGTGCACGAATTCGATAGGGTCTTCGATGGTTAAGATGTGACCTTCAAAGTCGCTATTGAGGAAGTCGATCATTGCCGCAAGCGTTGTTGATTTACCAGAGCCTGTTGGACCAGTTACCAGAATCAGGCCTTTAGGTTTGCGAGTAAATTCTGCAAGCGAAGGAGGTAGATTCAGATCTTGCATGGTTAAGATTTTTGTTGGAATTGTTCTGAAGACTGCTCCCAGGCCGCGTTTCTGACGGAAAATATTAACACGAAAACGAGACTCTTCGCCGACTTCAATAGAGAAGTCGATATCGCTGGTTTCTTCAAAAACCTTACGTTGATGGTCGTTCATGATGTCGTAGAGCAGGCGATGTGTGTCTTCCTCGGTGAGATTTGGCATTTTAATACGCTTCATTTCGCCGTGAATACGGATGATTGGTGGTTCCCCGGCGCTGATATGTAAGTCAGAGCCCTTTTGCTGTTGAGAAAACATTAATAATTGTGCGATATCCATGATCAATCTTCCTTGCTGCGTGCATTAATTCAGAACGACGCTGAAACAACCCTACTCAGTATATTTCGATCGTTTTTGGCTTTTGCTTGACTAAGATTTAAGAGATTCTTGTAGAAAGTTGTAAGCTACTTAAAATATTAACTATTTTAAGTGAGCTCAAATTCCCCGAGATTGTCGAAAATGCGGGTAAAAGCGGGCTTTGCTTAGAAACTATTCTACCGGAGCAGCAGTTGTTGTTTCTTCGGTCCCGGGTCCAATTCCAGTCGGATTCTTTTTGCAGTTGCCCGGACTACATGAGCGGTGATGATTGTAGCAGCCGCATCTATTCCTTTTTGCCCCGTCATTTTCTGTGTAGCAGACACTGCTATATTCTGTTTGTGGAGACAGTCCTAGGGGCGTCATTACGTGCTGGAACAACTTTGGCGTTAGCATCACGAACAGGTGATTGTAAGCGTTCTTAATTAGATTTTAGTCAATTTGCCTGCCGAACTAAGCTCATGTATAGCACAGGCGACAGTTTCTATATTATAAAGCAGGCACAAAGCAGATGAATACAAGCAATACAAATATTACATTTAAAGGCAATCCAACAACTGTGCGAGGAAAAGCATTAACGGTTGGAGCGACACTACCAAAGTTCAAGCTCGTCGGTACAGACATGAAAGATGTCACCAACGAAACATTTGCTGGAAAAGTCCTAGTACTCTCGGTAGTACCAAGCTTAGATACACCAGTTTGCTCAATTCAAACTAAACACCTGAGTCAGGATGCTGCTGAATTTGGCGACAAAGCAGTAGTTTTAACTGTCAGCCTTGACTTGCCCTTTGCGCAAAAGCGTTGGTGTGGGGCAGAGGGCGTGACCAATGTTGTGACTGCGAGTGACTATAAGTATCGTAATTTTGGAGATGATTTCGGTGCATATCTGACAGACTTGGGATTGCTTGCTCGGGCATTATTTGTTGTTGATCAAGCAGGAACGATTCGTCATCTTGAATATGTTCCAGAAGTTGCTCAGGAACCTGACTATAACGCCGCCCTTAAAGTTGTGCGCGAGTTGCTCTAATTTAAAATCTTTTTTGCAAGCTATTCCAGGTGAATTCCGCATATAGTAACGTTACGTTGGCGCAGGCAGCCTATTATAGCGCAGCCAGGCAACGCAAAAATCAAGCGCGCTCAATCCTGGTGATCGTGCCCGACACGGATCAGGCTGAGAAGTTATTTTCTGATCTAGAATTTTTCAGCGGGAGTGAGGCCGCAAGACGTCCCTTGCTTTTTCCTGCCTGGGATGCGTTGCCATTTGATGAAGTTTCCCCAAGTATTGATGTCTCAGCGACGCGATTAGCAACCACAAATGCAATTGCCCAAGGCAGCTCAATCGTGATCGCACCGATTGCTGCTCTTGTACAGAAAGTCATTTCACCCTCTGTGATTGAGGCGCAAAGTTTAAGACTCGATGCAGAATCTGAATATAGTCTTGAAAAATTGATTGCTGGTCTGGATGCACTTGGTTACCAACGCGCAAGTTTAGTGGAGGAGGTTGGCCAATACGCAGCACGAGGAATGGTGGTTGATTTCTTCCCACTTAATCTTAAAACCGGGACGAACCTTCCGATTCGTGTGCAATTTTTTGCCGATTTAATTGAGCGGATTTCAAGCTTTGATGCCGAGTCGCAGCGAACGGTTGAGAAGTTAAGCAGTGTTGAAATTCTACCAGTTAAAGAATTCTTAATTTGGCCGACTCAATCTGAGGAAAATTTAAATTCTGAGCAGCAACTCAGCGCGGGTCTTGAGCGTATTCGCAAGCGCGGACTGGAACTTGAAGTTCCGCGTTCAAAGATCGAAGAAGTTACTACTGCAATTGCCAATCAGGAGACATATGCTGGGCTGGAGCACCTGCAAGGGCTGATTGCAGAGAGTAGCTTGGTGCCATTGCTTTCGATCTTTCCTCGAGATACGGAAGTGATTATTTATGACCGTCGCAGCGTTGAAAAAGTAGCCCAGGATTTTTCAGAAATAGTCAATGAAAGATACCAGAAAGCCGTGGCAACATTACGCCTGGTGGCTAGCGTAGAGGCGCATTATTTAGCAGTGCAAGAAGTGCTCAGTGAATTGCTGCAACGGACAGATCTAGAACTCGAATCATTAAGCCTCGTTACGAGCACAACAGATGCGAGTGAAGTCGCAGATAGAATTGGCCGGCGTAATACATTGATTCAAGCCGCCAGCACTAAAGCTAAGCACCAAGAGCGTCCGCTGGAAGGCTTAGTCCAGGAAATTAAACGCCTCGGTAATTCTGGATTTCGTATTGCACTTATTTCCCCATCGACTGTTCGCATGCAGCGCTTAAAACATTTGTTTGCAGAATATAATTTGCCGATTGAAGAATTTACGGGAAGTTTTCCTGCCTGGTTAGCGAGTTCAGCGCCACTTTCGATTCTCGAAGGCTATCTCTCTGAGGGGTTTACCAGCACAGCAGACCGCTTGCAGATTATTTCTGAGGCTGAGATTTTTCCTCAATTACGTGGGCGACGGGCAGGGAAATTAACTGCTAAACGCGCAAGTAGTGTCAAGAAAATACTAGGAAGTCTAGCCCAGCTACAAGTCGATGATTTTGTTGTCCACGAAGACCACGGGATTGGGCTTTATCGCGGGCTTCGCGAAATCGTAGTCGAGGGAAAAATCGGAGATTTTCTTTTTCTTGAGTATGCCGAAGAGGCACGACTTTTTGTTCCGGTTGAGCAGATTGCCCGCATCGAGAAATATATTGGAGCTGAGGGGAGTAAGCCCGTACTTAATCGACTTGGCGGCAGAGTTTGGGAGAAACAAAAGAAGCAAGTTCAAGAGAAAGTCACGGTGCTTGCTGGTAAACTTATTAATCTCTATGCCGCCCGCTCCGTTGCGCAAGGGATTTCACTTGGAACGCCTACAACGGAGGACGAAGCCTTTGCTGAAACATTTCCCTATGCAGAAACTCCCGATCAATTAAACGCGATCACAGCTGTGCTGGAGGACTTGGGTCGCACTCAGCCGATGGATCGACTTGTCTGCGGCGATGTTGGTTTTGGTAAGACCGAGGTTGCGCTCCGTGCTGCCTTTCGTAGTGTTCAAGCTGGCAAGCAAGTTGCAGTGTTAGTGCCGACGACAATTCTTGCTGAGCAGCATCAGCGGACCTTTAGCGAGCGCTTTGCGGACTTTGCTTATAACGTTGAATCGCTAAGTCGTTTTCAAGGAGCAGAGAAAAATAAACAAACCTTAGCAGCGCTTGCTGAGGGCAAGGTCGACATTGTGATTGGCACCCACCGACTTTTACAGAAAGATGTAGAGTTTAAAGACTTAGGATTAGTGATTATCGACGAAGAGCATCGTTTTGGGGTGCAGCACAAAGAAAAGTTAAAAAGTCTACGGCAAGAAGTGCACATTTTGACGCTAACTGCCACTCCGATCCCGCGCACACTGCATATGTCACTATTAGGATTACGTGATTTAAGCGTAATTGAAACTGCACCGCATGACAGGCAAGTGATTCAAACTTTTTTAATGCCCTACTCGGCAACTGTACTACGAGAGGCGCTCTTGCGTGAACTTGGCCGCTCTGGCCAAGCGTTTATTATTCATAACCGCGTTGCTGATATCCAAGCTGTCGCCCAGGAAATTTCAGGGTTCGTGCCCGAAGCAAAAATCGCATTTGCCCACGGACAAATGCCTGAGCGTGAGCTTGAGGCGATCATGCACCGCTTCGTGCAGGGTGAGATCGACGTATTGGTTTCGACTACCATTGTTGAATCTGGACTAGATATCCCGAACGCAAATACGATTATTATTTTGGAGTCCGACAAATTTGGGCTCGCTGAACTTTACCAGTTACGTGGTCGAGTCGGCCGCAGCACACGTCGCGCATTTGCTTACCTCTTTATTTCTGACTCTACGAGTTTAAGTAAGGACGCCAAGAAACGTTTAGATGTTTTGCAGAGTTTAGATGATCTCGGCGTCGGATTCCGGCTCGCTTTACAAGACATGGAAATTCGTGGCGCAGGGAATCTGCTCGGTAAGGATCAGTCGGGAAGCGTCGAATTAGTTGGCTTTGAGCTTTATACGAAAATTTTGGCAGAGGCGATTGATCATTTACGAACTGGTCAAACCACGGACGAGGATCAGCAGGCGGCTTTAACAATTGATCCTGAGATCAAGGTTGGCTTTCCGGCCCATATTCCAGCTGATTATATTCCTGATGTTGGAGAGCGTCTGAGTTTGTATCAACGCCTTGCTGCATGTAAGTCTGAAGCAGAGGCAGCTGAGTATTTATTTGAAATCGAAGACCGTTTTGGTCGTGTTCCAGTCGAAGTAGTTGGCTTGATCGAACTGATGGCATTTCGTGCAATTTTGCAGCAGGCAGGGATTACCACAGCGCGTGGCACCGGGCATAGTCTAACAATTTATTTCCATGAACGCGCGGCAGTAAACCGTGAAAAATTAATACAAGTCGCTCAACAATCGCCGAGTTATCTTAAACTTAGCCCCCAGGGTTCAATTACGCTTCAGCTCGACCAGGAAATTCAGAGTGTTCAGGATTATAGCAAGGCACTTAAAGAGTTTCTTGCAGTTGGGATCATGCAGAAAGATTGTAACTGAATCCCTGGGTGGGGAGCTGCTTTTTTGCGAAAGAATGGCAAGTTGCTCAATCTGAAAGCTTTAGCTATTTTGTGGCCTATGTTTGCAGTAATTTTGCCAGTTTATATACCAAGACTTATTCTGATGCTTACGGCTGTTTTTTTTGTAACGCATGCCCAGGCTGAAAACACCAAAATTTTAGCTGAAGTTAATGGTGAACCTGTAACCAATGCCGACTATCAAATCTTTATCGAGTCGCTAGGGAAAAATTTAGATCGACAAGATAGCTTAGCGCAGCCCACAGATCAACCCGAGCTGTTCCAGGAATTTTTGCAGTCAGTATTAATTGCGCAAGATGCTGCGGCAAATGGGATTTCAATCGGTGATGATGAGATTGAATCATATATGTCGCAAGTGGCGGCAAAGAATAGCGTCGACAAGATCGGGTTAAAAAAATTACTTGCAGAGCAGGGATTATCTGAGCGGGGATATCGCTTGCGTGTTAAGAATGAAATTTTACGCCTAAAATTAATCACTAAAGTTATTCGCCCTAAAGTCTCAATCGATGAAACAGAGGATGCCAATCCTCAAGCTGAAGATCCACAGCAGCCAGTGGCGGCAACTTTCCAAGCAGAGCAAGTCGAGCAGGTCGTTGAAAATCCGGCTGGAACGATTCACGTTGAGCAAATTTTAGTTTCAATCCCTAAGCAGCCATCAGATCAACAGAAGCAGGAGTTTCGTGCTCAGATCAAAGAATTATTGGAGCAGGCATTTGCTGGAGCTGATTTCATGTCGTTGCATCGCAAAGGCTATTCCGATTTAGGCAAGTTGCCCCTGACCGATCTGCGAGAGGAATTTCAAAATGCAATCGCCGTTGCGCACCCACTAGGTAATTACACGGTTGTGAGCGATCCCTTAATTGGTCCAGGAGGGGCATTTATTATCAAAGCTTCAGGACTTAATGCTGATTTCTATCAGCAAATCCTTGCAGAGCGCAAAAATCGCGAAGCTAAAACGGAACAGCACAATCTGCAAGCCAGCGGACTAGAGAAAAAAATTCTTGCCCGTGCAGACCAGTATTTCAGTCAAGAGCTCCCGAAGAAATATTTTGTCGATATTAAAACTAATACAGAAATGAAAAAGGTGTACTAATGATCTTACAGCCAGCAATTTTTAGAGAATATGATATTCGCGGCGTTGTCGGAAAAGATTTTGACGCAAAGTTCGCCCATGCCCTGGGAGTTGTTTTTGCTCGGCAAGTTTTACAAAGTCCCTATGCGAAAAACACTGCTGAACCTCAGACAGTTGCTGTCGGCTGGGATTGTCGCCTTTCCGGGCCAGAACTAAGTTCTGCCTTGATTGCTGGACTAAGAGCCGGTGGAGTAAATGTGCTTAGTTGCGGCATGGGTCCAACGCCGCAGCTTTATTATGCTACATTTTCAAAAAATCTCGGCGGAGGAATTCAAGTTACCGGAAGTCATAATCCTGGTGACCAGAACGGCTTTAAAATGATGATTGGGACCCATACCTTAAGTGGGGCTGAAATTCAGAGTTTAAAGACACTGATTGCTAATGCTGACCATGAGCAGATTGCCTCGGCTGCAGGAATTTTAACTGAGTGGAATGCCCGCGAAGCTTATATTGATGAATTGGTAAAGCGATCTACAACGCATATCAATCAAGCAAAAAAACTGAAAATCGTAGTTGATGGCGGTAATGGAGTTGGGGGGTTGGTCGGACCGGAGGTTTTACGCCGCCTGGGCTGTGAAGTTATCGAGCTCTACACGGAGCCAGATGGACGCTTCCCGAACCATCATCCAGATCCGACAGTGCCTGAGAATATCGTTGATTTGCGAAAAGCTGTGGCGCAGCATCGTGCAGATGCTGGAATTGCGTGGGATGGAGATGCGGACCGCATCGGAGTTGTTAGCGACAAGGGAGAAATTATTTGGGGCGACATGCTCTTAATTCTCTTTGGCAAGGAACTGCAAAAGGAGATTCCTAATCCAATTGTGATTGGTGATGTGAAGTGTTCAGAGTTGCTTTTTTCTGAGCTTGAGAAAGTCGGCGCGCGACCAATTATGTGGAAGACCGGACATAGTTTGATTAAGGCTAAACTTAAGGAAACAGGTGCTCACTTAGCAGGAGAAATGAGCGGGCATATTTTCTTTGCGCACCGCTATTATGGTTTCGATGATGCACTGCATTCTTCCGCCCGCCTAGTCGAATTGCTCAGTCATGCTGCACAGCCGCTGAGTGCGATGCTTGCGGAACTTCCGAAAATGGTTTCGACCCCAGAAATCCGCGTTGATTGCCCCGAAAAAATAAAATTTAAGGTTGCAGAGCGAGCTAAAGATCTTTTCCCTGAATATAAAACCAACACAATTGATGGTGTGCGAGTAAGTTTCCCCGATGGCTGGGGTTTAGTGCGGGCATCAAATACGCAGCCGGTCTTAGTGATGCGCTTTGAGGCGGGAAGTGAAAGCGAGCTCAACCAGTATCAGTCGCTCTTCCAGGGACGTGTGCAAAAGCTAGTTCAGGAGCTTGCTTCTGCCAATTAAGTCGAGTCAGCCAGACGATTGTATCCAACTTTGCGGCGTATCGGCCAAGAATCTAAAGCACTTCGACTGCGAATTTAAACGCGCTAAGTTGCATCTCATTACTGGAGCAAATGGCTCAGGCAAATCTGCCTTGCTGTTTGATGCTTTTTTCTCTGAAGCATATCGTCGTTTTGCTATCGCTTTAGGATTTCCCGAAGAAATAAAAGCAAATCAGCTAGTCAAGCTAACTTCGCTTGCTGGCGTTACTTTCCCTGTGAAGCTTGCCGATTTTAGTGCTGAATCTGCAACAGTTGCTGAAGTATTAAAACTTTTACCACTGATTGAAAGCTGGCAGCAGAGCCGAAAAAAACGCTTGTGTTTGTCTTGCGGTGAGATTAATTCGCGCGACGGAGAGTTAAATCACCATGCTCAAATTGGGGACTTAATTATCGTTTCTCGTGAGATTAAATCTCCGCTCGACAATGCTCAAATTAAACTTTTACTCGAGCAGGGTTTCACTAGCGTGTTGTTAGAAACAGCTAGTGGGCAAATGCGCCGGGCATTGTCTGAGCTACTTGAAGAGCTTGATGACCTGGGCGGAGATCTTACTTTGCAAAACTGCCGACTGATTACAGATGCATTTAAATATAGCACTGACACTTTCGCTCGCTTAGAGCAAGTTATTGCCTATGCTGACCTGGAGACGAGTATTCATATTGCCGATCGCAAACTTCCGAATGTCGGTAAACACCACTGCTCGAATTGTCAGGCTGATTTTTGTGGAGAAGCTCTCGAGCACAGTTTGAATTCTTGTGGATTAACTTTTTCACAACTATTTTTTGTTTTCCAAGACCATCAAATTTACTCTCTGCTCGAAGAACTCGATTTAGTCGAATTACAAATTGGCTCGAGGCTAGGTAAGCTTAGTGCGGATCAAAAGCAACGTTTAAAGATTGTATGCGCTGCGCTGCACGCTCCGCAAGGTGCGACCTGGGTGCTTGATTATCCCAGTGCGTATTTATCCAAAGCTCAGACCGGCAAGTTAATCGAGTTTTTAAAGAAGTTTATCAAGCGCGGAGATACAATTTTAGTTGAAGATTGTAATCCTACGCTAATTCAAGCCGCAGATTATGAGTTGAAATTGGATCCTGAGCTTGATCGAGAAAGTGATTTTCAGGCAGAAGCAACAGCAGTTTTTGATGTCGCTAAAATTAATCCTGAGATCGTCCCCGCAGCGCTAAATTACTTTTCTGCGGAAAACGGTCTAAGTGAAATTCGTGAATTTTTTCAAGAACTACAGCAAAACTCTAATGTTTTCGGCTTTAAAAGCGCAAGCTATCTACTGCATGAGTCTTACCGATTGAATCGAGATTTACTTTCGCTCCTAGGTTGCTTCGACTATCTTTCCCGCCCACTGGCGCAATCTCAGCAAGCACGCGTCTTGGGCCTGACCGAGAAGCAAATCCTCCAAGGTCTTAAAAAGCATGATATCAAGATTTTGGGACTAGAATGGCGTGGAGTTACAATGGGAGAGCTTTTTAACCGTTCCATTGGGGAATTCTTGGAACATTTCTCGTTCATAGCTGCACTGCGAGAAATGCGAGAACGTCTGCTTCAATTGAAACTTGTAAATCTCCCGGCTACGGGTAGGCCTGTCAGTGAGTTTTCTTCTGGAGAAAAACGTAAGATAATTTTAATTCGAGAACTTTACGAACATCGACCAGAAAATCATTTGTATTTGATCGAATTGCCCTATCTTTATGCTGACCAGCTTAGTTGCAATGCAATGAACTTGATTTTTAAGCGCGTTTGTAAAGCTGGAGGGACAGTGCTGATTGGGGAGATTGCCTAGTCTCGGCCTTCACAGAATTTACTAGCGCCGACCTACTTGCGGTTATTTTATTTACGCAATGTCGAATCTGGTTTTGCCTGCGGAGCTTCAGCTTTTTCCATCTCGTCACTGATTGGAATTAATGCGAGTGGAACATCGCTAACTTCGACAGGTATATAATTCGGTTTGTCGTATAGAAATGTAGTCACGAGCCATTCGAGATCTGGATCTTCAATTTCATGTGGGAAAAATGCCCGTGCCATAACTTCCTCCAAAACCAAAATAAAACCCTAAATTTCCAAAAACCTGTTACCGCTTAGTCGGGGCAGTGTTTTGTTAACTCTGCCCCGATAATTACGGTATCGTCTTTATGATGTAGAAGCTTTATGTCTGGTTTCAACTAACTGTGAATACATGATTTTTTAGAGGCGGAATTAGTCTAAATCTGTTACTTTTAGCCAACTTTAACTAGGCTTAGGCATTTACAAGGAGACTAATCAACATGAAACTGTCCAGATTTTTTGCTGAATTTATTGGCGTTTTTGCTCTAGTTTTCATGGGAGTTTCCGCAATTGTTTCAAATCACTTAAGTGGTGGAGCGTTGGGTTTAGTGGGAATTGCCCTGGCTCATGGATTGGCAATTGCGATTCTTGTTACCGTTGCCGCACCAATTAGCGGAGGCCATTTAAATCCTGCAGTGAGTTTTGGGCTGTTTATTTCTGGAATCATGAATTTGAAAGAAACGGCTTGGTATATTCTCGCCCAGGTATTGGGTGGGGTGGCGGCAACGATTACGGTTTCTTCGTTATTTCCCGCTGACGCATTACTGCAAGTTTCCTACGGAACGCCTCTGCCAGGAGCAAATGCCGATTATTCTCAGGCATTCATGGCCGAGTTATTTGCTACATTCTTCCTGATGCTAGCTGTTTTAGGCACAGCAGTTGACGGGCGCGCGCCAAAGCTGGGCGGACTTTTTATTGGTTTAGCAGTGGTGATGGGGATCTTGGCAATTGGCCCGGTCTCTGGCGGAGCGATGAACCCAGCTCGACACTTTGGACCAGCGCTTTTTGCTGAATACACTAAGACTTTCTGGGTGTATTGGGCTGGGCCGATGGTCGGTGCGGCATTTGCTGCTATCATCTACCGGAATTTCCTGAACGACTGATATAAAGTGCAATTCGTTTTCTTTGGTTTTACCTTTCTTTTCCGTAAAAGAAAGGTAAGGAAACTTAATCGTGGTGGTCTTCCCAGAGGGCAACGCCCGGAAAATCACCGAGCTTAAATACGCTTAGTTCGTCACCTTTGACCTTAAATCCATAGCGCACGCAGGCTCCTTGAGCGCGGAGAAAGTCGCGTGCTTGTTTGTCGCGATGTGCAGTTCTCAGGGCAAAATGTTCATCGATTACAGCTTGGTTAGCTAATAACTCGATACTCATAAAAACCACGCAGCGTGTATCGATAAAAACATGTCCCAGTAGAGTTGGCACGCTTGCAAGGTTTTGCATGTCTTCTACTAAGGGCTGATCGTCAACTTCTGTTTCAGAGTTGTCATTCACGACAACAAGTAGAGATTCATATGGATTGCGTTTAACATGATAACGCCCCGGTTGTAGCGAAATCACCGCTCCGCCGTATCGAGCGACGAGAGTTTTTAGTGCTTCTTCTGTAAGTTCTGATTTACGGGTCGCGTCAAGGAATTGACGGTTAGAGAGCATGAATTGATCGATAATTACGATTTGACCACTCGGCGCTTCAAACCAAGCTGTCTGGATTGGGGCTTCGTCGGACTGCTGATTATCATTCTCTGTATACTGATCTTCCACAATTATGCTCCAAAATTTAAAGCTATAAACATTCTTATACCCCAGGCCTCAACTTCTAGTGCCAGAAAAAGCCTAAGGAAAATAGTGCTATAGCCTGGATTTAAAAGAATGTCATCTGGCCTCGATCCCGAGATGGTCTAGCAAACTAAGTCTAAAGAACTTACCGATTCGGGCCGATAGATACAGTATCGGGGTTAACTCAGCTTAATCCCAGGGTTTAAAGGTTTTAGCAGTTTTTTGAGGTTAGGTAGTAATTGTGGAAGCAGGTCATAAAGCGCGAGAACGAAAATTAAGCGATTCAAAATTGCATCCAGGCGTACTTAGCTTTGATGCTGATGGAACAACGCTGATTGGTCGCTACACAGATGAATTGTCTGCATACCGTGCAAAGCGTAAGTGGATTGAAATCCTAAAAAAACATTTTTTACTTGATCAAGGCCGCGACTACGAGCTCTCTATTCTAGTAAATCCTGTAAATAAATATTTTGCCTTGAATTGTTATTTTACATCAGCCTGCGGCCGTTATGCCTTTTGGCGCCTGGTCAATAACCAAGCCCCGGAAGCAGAACTTAATCTAACTAGCTCGGGTTCATTACTTAAAGAAGCAATTAAAAGAAATCGAGAAACAAAGTCTGGAAGTCATGAAGTAGTCGAGCCGACGGTGCTCCATGGAGAGCAGACTGCTCGTAAGCGCACACTTTCTGGTGCTTTGAGTGATTATTTCCTAAAACTGATTTCAGTTAGATCGTAGGCCCTACGTTTTTCTAGCCGAATCTCAGAGCTGCCCTTAAATTTTACGCCGAAGACTTAGGTAAAAATATTTTGTCGCTAGATTCGACTAACGTTTTTTTGCGTGCTAGAACTGAATAAAGGTTTCTCCGTAAGGAGGCCCGAAAATCACAGGAGGGGTAGAAGAATTCAAACCACGCTACGCAACTCTCTCGTGTTTGGTTTGCCGCTAATTGCGTTTGGATGGTTTGTCTTCGGACACCATTCAGGGGGCCAATTGATTTTTGCTGCAATTGGAGCTTTGCTGCTCTACTTTGCGCTTGAATCATGGATTCCAAAGCCTCGACCTAAATTCATCAGGTCTAAAGCAGAAACGCTGGAAGAAGCAGCCAAACAATTCGAGGCACTCGACCACGACCTTGCCAAAATTCTTACCAAATTAGCCGCGGTTCAAAGCCATCTCATTTTGCGCAGGCAGGATGATAGCATTGAGGAAATAGCCCAGGAAGCAGAACGCTTCCTGGATGCGCTCAACGCTGCCAACTATTGCGCTAATGAGTTAAGGAAAAAGGAGCTGGGCTTAGCATACGAAACGAGCGTAATCGAAAGATCGCGCTTGTTGCTGAGCCGTGCTCTGGAACAATTTGCAAAAGAAGAAGAGCAAGCGACATCGCCATCGGCCCCAATGTCTGGGGCCTCTAACCCACTAGACGTGCTCGAGGCACGTCTGTCAGTTGGAAATAGATCATGAAATCAAAAACTATTCCAGTAGTGTTACTATTGGCTGCGATGCTGGCCATGGTGGTTGCCTCGCAGTGGAACAACATTTCCGGAGGCGTGGCCAACGCATTTCGGATGAAAACTGTCACTCTCGTGACTACTCCGGAGAAGAGAAACGTCTTTGCTCCGAATTCAGAAGTCATGAAACGATTAAAGGTGCTGGAATTTGACGTCAAAGTCGAATATCGTTCTGCTCACGAACTGCACGAACATGCAGTAACCGGAAAAGATGCATCTTGGTTCATGACGAGGATGGATGCACAAGCGTATCCGGGAGATCCTATTGATACGGAAGCAATTTGTCATTCGCCGGTTGTGATGCTGATGTCCCGAATTGCATCTTGAAAGTGCACCAGCCGAACAAAGCTAATGATGAGTAGAGTAGGTAAAAGAGGAGCTTAAGTCTAGATTCCCCCTAGGGGGAAGGGAAAGTCGAGTAAATGGATGATAGAAGAGAGCTAATTTAAGAATGAATTTTGGTAAAATTCATTCTTAAATTAAAGCTGTTCTAATGAGCAAGAAGCTCAAGGTATCAGTTAAGAATAGCCCTCAAAATCTAAGCGGCGCGATTCAATGCAAGCGCGTGAGCTTGAGCTGGGGTAAGCCCCTGAATAACTTTCAGATGTCGATTACGTAAAAGATTAGTAACTTTTTCTAATTCGAGGAGAGATATTTTTGAAAAGTCTGTGCCTTTTGGGAAATATTTACGTAATCTACCGTTAGACCATTCGACTGTGCCACGCTGACAAGCTTTATATGGGTCACAGTAGTAGAGTTTTAATCCAGGAAAGATAGTTTCCAGTCTAGTAAATACTGAAACTGCAAATTCACTACCGTTATCAAGAGTTAGGGTTCTAGTCATCCAAGCAGGTAGAGTGTTTAAATGCTTCACCATGGCTTTAAAAACAGACTCTGCTGATAAGTCCTCGATATAGAGATACTCTGGATGTCTAGTCTTGCGGTCAATGATCGAAAGCACCGCACCTCTTCCGCTACGACAAGACAGCACTAAGTCTGCCTCTAAATGTCCAGCTTCTAGTCTGTCATTAGCAGCTTCAATCCGCTCATGGATGCTGCGCTTTGGGGGAGCTGCTTGTTTGAAGCGGCTACGACTATGTGCAATTCTTTGTCGAGGCACTTTACCTTCACGCCATAAATATTGCTTTAATTCCTTAGCTTCATACTGAATAAAATACCTAATTGCTCGTGCCGATATTTTTGCCCCAGGTAAATATTTATTGATGTTGTCGGCAATCTCTTCGGGACTCCACCCGTATCTACACAAATGCTCAATCACAAACTCTCTGATCTCTTGGGTCTTTAACCGCAGCCGCTTGTGACTACGCTTCTGCCTTTGCTTAGCTGATTCATCGGCATATTTGGCTCTTTGCCAAATATCATACCCACACCACAAATAAGCTTGCTGACTACGGTTTCTTTCAAGCTCACGCACTATTGTCGTTCGATGCCGACACAAGGCTTCGGCTATTTGACGAATCTCCGCCCGATTCTTACGCATCTTATATATAACTTGCCTCTCCTCGAGGCTTAAGTGTCTGTATCTCTTCATTTTCACCACCTGCTTTTTTTATTCTCACCATTTCGATTCAGGTGGTGCACTTGAAGATGCGGTACGCGCATTTATCAAGCACTCCGCAAGTCTGGGTATGTGGTCGAAGGAGATAACCGCGCATGGTTCTCCAACGGCCCAAAGTTCCTTGAGCTTGCAGCACGTGGTCGCCCCTGGAGTGATGTCGGAATAATTAACGGCTATGGGCTGATTAAGGTCGAAGCTGGTGATCCACATCAATCTTCGGCGGCCGAGGCAGCACTGCTTTGGGAAGGTGAAATGCTCAATGGCGGTAAACCGATAACTCAGGAGAATGAGCGTACGATTGTGGAGCGTCTAACGCCGCTCTATAAAGGCGGAAAACGTTTGGGGAGTTCTCTGGAGCTTTTTAAACTCTTCCGTCGGAAGCGAGCAGAGCACCCGATCATTATGGTCGACGAGCATTTGGTCCTAGAGCAGGATGCCATTCAAAAGCTGCCTGCTGACATTCGGATCGTTTACTCCAACCCGACGCGTCTATCTGATCACGTGGCAGTGGCCTATACGAATTTGGGCCGAGATTTCCTGGAGGCAATGATGGACCCAGAGATCCAAAAGCTACTCTGGAAAAATCACGGCTGTCGGCAACATGTTGGTAATCTTGACTTGAATAATGAAAGGGTTAAGCGACTACGTATCGCTGGGACAATTACCAGCGCGTTGAAGGATCCCGACCCGGCAACGTTTGAGAAATTCATTGATGACGTTGTCGCGCGCGAATGAATTCTTCGCCTCTTCAAGAAGGTGTTGGATTAGGTAAATGGCTTATTGGAAGGCCAAGCCCAGGCGCAAGCCAGGCCTTCCACTTTTTACGGCGGCCATAGAATTCTACCCAGCCCAATTAATGCAGTTTGCGCCGAGCCCAAGCTAATTGAGATACTCTCTAGGAAAATTTTTACAGAAAATGTATAAGCCCAGCGCATGAACCAAGCGCTAGAAAGCTTAAGATCAGGTAAGACAATCATTCTTGTCGATGACTCGACGGCTGACCCCCATGCCTTTCTCTTACAGGCTGCCTCTGCTGTTTCTGCAGCAGACATTGCTTTTCACGTTAATCTTGCCCGATCTGTGATCATGGCTCCACTCACCGAGTCGCGCTTAGAAGAGCTAGGACTGCGCTCGATGCTTCCTGGGGCAGCTTTTGATGCTTTGAGTGGGATTGAATTTGCAGTTAGTGTCGATGCTCGTCACTACACGACTACTGGCATCAGTTCCAGTGACCGTGCTCAGACACTGCGTATGTTGGCAATGTCCACGGATGCTAAGCGCGACCTCGTAATGCCCGGACATATTTTTCCGCTTCGTGCCAAAGACCAAGGCGTGCTTGTGCGCGTTGGAATAGCCGAAGCTGCCGTTGATGCCCTCAGGCTTGCAGGGCAAGTTCCTGTTGGAGCACTTTCGCATTTACTTAATGAGCGCGGCGAATTTATTACTGCTAACCAAGTTCAAGACATTGCCCAGCAGCATCAACTGCAAATCCTTTTTGTCTCGGAGATTGTCAGCATTTGCATGAGTCAGTCACAGTTGATTGAAAAAGTGTCTGAAGCAGAAATTCCCACCGCAACTGCTGGACTGTTTCGCGCAATTGTTTTTAAAGCAAAAGTTGATGGCTCAGATGCAAATAACCTTGCTGAGCATGTCGCCCTAGTTAAGGGTGAGATTGCAGAGCAAGCCGAGCCAATTCTTGTGCGCGTTCAAGCCGAGCATTTACTTGGAGATTTACTGGGGACGGATGCGTTAAACAGTCGAAAAAATTTACACGGCGCCTTAACGGCGATTAATCAAGCTGGCAAGGGAGTATTTGTTTATATTCGTCATCCACGTAAAGGTTTTTTAGCCACTCAAATCAAAAACCTCAGTGCCCCCGCAACTGGAATGCCGGCCAAACAGCCTCTGCGACAGTACGGCATCGGCGCGCAAATTTTACGCTCTCTGGGGGTAAAGAAAATCGCACTGCTTACAAATTCTTCGACACCCGTCATCGGCCTTGATTTGTTTGGCCTCGAACTAGTTAAGCGCGTGCCCTTTGAACTTGCCCCGCGGGGAATCGATTTTTCTTTTCAAGTTGGAGAAAGAACTAATGCTTAAGGCCGACACAGTTACTTTTGCTGACGTTGCCCATCAATCTTTAGTGTTTGAGCGCAGTCATCCAGCAGCACGCCTCGTGCTGGAGTTAATTGATACGCCCTGGATTCAACGCTTGCGAAATATCCGTCAAACTGGAAACACCAATCTGGTTTACATGTTTTCCGAGCACTCGCGTTTTGGCCATAGCTTAGGCGTTGCCTACCTGGCGTTGCAGTTAATGGAGAAACTCAGCCGCAACCATGCAGAAAAAATAGCACCGTTTGAAAAAGCAGTTGCCGCAGCTGCAATTCTTCATGATGTGGGCCATGTCGCCCCAGGCTCGCACCTCGGGGCCAGATTGTGGGCAACGGATGGCAGTGATTTTCATGAATTTGTCAGCGAAAGAATTTGTGAAGAGGACCCAGAGATTAGTGCAATTCTTCGTGCTGTTGACCCAGAACTGCCAAGCTTAGTCCGCAAAATTCTTGCGCATGACCCGAGTTTACCGCCCTGGACCTCGGCTTTGATTTCGGGCTCGGGCTGGAATGCTGACCGCGGCAACTGGACAATCGTCGATAGCGCAATGTGTAGTGTTACTTATGGTCGTTATAACGTCCGTGCTTTGATTGATGCTTACACGTTAAGTGCTGATGGCGAGCTGGTTTTACACGAAAGTCGGCTTGATGCTTTGACGCATTTTTTCGTTGCGCGCGATTCAATGTATCGCCAGGTTTATCAGCATCGCGTTTTGCAGTCGGCTGATGCGTTGACGGTTGCAATAATTACTCGGCTTCGCGATTTATTGGCAGAGCAGTGCACAGCGGAGCAGTGCGCAGCAGATCGCGGAGCAGTTGAATTTTTTGCTGATCAAACTATGCGTGCCGCGCTAGCAAGTAAAAATTATGCAACTGAGCTTAGTTTGAGCCTGATTTTTTCAATGACTGAGAGTTGGTGGCTTTATCATATTGCCCAGTGGTGCAGTGCGACAGACCCAGTGCTTCGCGATTTGGCTCTGCGGTTGCGGGACAGGAAGTTATTTAAAACGGTGCGCTTGCCGGAAAATGAAGTGGAACGGCGCGAAATGATTACTGTGGCAACTAAGCTAGCTCAAGATTTAGGGCTTGATGCCAAGTATTATGTGCATAGTGTGAGTAATCTTGACCAACATCGCAAACCCGAAGTCTCACCGCCGAAAGTCTTACTTGAAAGTGGTGGGCTTACTTCCGTTTATGAAATTGAACCGATGCTTAATGCCTTGAATGAGCGCCCTGCGCATCGACGTGAATGGTTAGTGCTGCCTGGGGCTGTTAAAGAAAAATTGGGTCGTGCAAGATAAAATAAGCCTACTAAATAAAAAGGGAAAGCGCATCCATTCGCTAGTCCCTTGGGTTTGAGCCTGGAGTCAATGCTTTAAGCTCTAAGTCGACTGCATGGCGTTTAGCGATTTCAAAAATTCTCTGAATTGCAGAACGGCAGTCGTCAATTCGCTTTTGCAAAGTTGCCTGTGCTTCACTGAGTGTGGCTGGACAATCAGGAACAATTGACTCGACCAGTGCATTTCTGCAGATTCTTAGAATCGCAGTTTGAGCCTCTATTGGTGCAGCCCCAGGTTCCTGAATCCGAGCTTGCGCAATCTTGAGTATAGCAATCGCAGCGAGCATTTGATCGACAATCTTGCTGAAGCGATAGTAATCCTCTGTTTGTTCGTAGAGTGCTTTTGCTGCTCGAAGATCTAGTGGCCGAAATGCCGACTCATTAGATGTGCGAACCAAAAACTTCAATAGATTGTCCGTCCATGATTCAATCCACGAGCAGTAGAGCTTAAGGTCAGCTCCATATTCTTTGAAGTCCTTAGTGAGCCAAGCCCTCAAGTATGCTTTGGTATCAACCACCCGGCTTCTTAGTTTTTTCACCTTGCGGCGAATTGCGAGAAGAATGCAAAGTGGAGTAGCGACGACGAGAATTGCAGCGAGGAGAACCCAGTTCTCCCGCACGGCAGTGAGAATGTGTTCCATGTTTTTATGTCACCTTTAGGACTTAAAGCCTTAAAGGTGACATAAATAAAAAACCTTGTTGTGAATGGATACGCTATCACCTCAAGGAAGTTGAAGTGATAGATTTAAATACACTAAAGCAAGATTGAGAAAGATCAATACTTCGTGGTTTATTCTAGCATACTTCTGGAAGATAAACTAATCGGCCCCAGAAAGATAAGTTTTCTCGATTAGATGCTATCTTTGCAATTTGTGTCATTGCGAGGAGTATTGAGACTTTAGTCTCAATACGACGTGGCAATCTGTTCGCAAATATATATTACTTTTACGGTTAACAGATTGCCACGCTTGCTAACGTAAGCTCGCAATGACGCAAATTGCAAAGATAGCAAAAAGCGAAGAGAGTTATCAGGCAAAGGCAAAGGGGAAGTTCAAGCCTAAACCAAAGCAGTGAAGCCAGCTTTCCGGAAAGAGAAAAAAAATTCTCAAGCTCCAAGCATACTTTATAATACCCGCGCATTATACCCACGTTTAGAAAGATACTGTGACATCACGTCGGTATAGCCATGCGTCACTAAAATTTCTTCGGCCCCTGTCCCTTTAATCGTATCAAGTAGTCCCGGCCAATCCGCGTGGTCAGAAAGCACAAAGCCGCGGTCGACTTTACGCTTCGCTGCCGCTCCTTTGACTTTCATCCAACCCGAAGCAAGTGCCGTTTGGTAAGGTTTAAATTGATCCAGCCAACCAGCTTTTTGACTTGATTGCGGACAAATAATTAAAGCACTGCCATTTGCCGCCCGGACTTTTTCTTTGTTTGGAATTTCGACCACGGGCATTTGAATCCCGGCTTTTTTGTAGATTGGAACAAATTCTTTGATAGATTCGTGCACAAAAATTGGCCCAATTGTTGCTGCGCATAAAGAGCTTAAAATTCTTTGCGACTTGCCCAGCGCATAGGCAAAAATTACGCTGGTTGTTTGCTTGTCGGCATTTTCCTGCCACCAGCTTTTAATTTCTTCAATCACTTCAGCTTCTTTTGGCCAGACAAAAGCCGGAACCCCAAAGGTTGTTTCGCTGATAAAGCAATTACATTTAACAAGCTCAAATGGCTCAGCTGCTGGATCAGGGGTGACTTTATAGTCGCCACTTACCACGGTTACATAGTCTTGATGTTCGATGCGCACCTGTGCGCTGCCTAGGATGTGTCCGGCGGGGTGCAGAGAAACAGTGGCTTCGCCAATTTTTATTTTTTCTGTGAACTTAATTCCCTGAAAAGTATGATTCGATCCAAGGCGTGTTGCTAAAATCGGCATTGAACTTTCACTGCAGAGATAATGCTTCGAGCCGGGGCGGGCATGGTCGGAGTGACCGTGAGTGATGATTGCACGATCCACGCCCACACAAGGGTCGACGTAAAAATCTCCTAGCGGGCAGTATAAACCTTTTGGCGTAACGACAAGATGTTTCATATTTCAAGTGCTCATAGCAGCTTGAAAGTCTGGGGTCTAGCTAGACCATCTTGTTTGACAGGTTTGGCAAGCCACGTTACCGTGCTTAAGATATTTCTATATCAACGTTAGCTTTTAGTACTAACGGTCTTGTTCTTTGTCATGTTCATATGGGTGGTGGAGACTTTACAGGTTTTTCACATTTTTCATCCGTTGCGGGTTAATGGGGACCCGTAGGCTTCTCAGTGTTGAGGGCAAATCTTCGGGCAAGCAGGACGCTTGCACAAAAATCTACACATTGAGGAAACAATTGACGACAACCAAAGCGTACGACATCCTTGCGTCTTTTGGGTATACGGGAACACCCGTAGCAATGCTCACAAGCGCCATGACCGACCTTGCTACCGTTCGCGGAGGCGAGGTCAAACTGCTCAGCATCTTTGACCTGGACGGAAACATCACGGATGCAACTGCAACGTATCATCAGGTCTATTGCGAGCTTTTTGCTAGCTTAGTTTGCAGACGAGTTGAAGGTGCTAAAGCATATTCACTCGATGAATTTCGCACAATGTATCGAAGCCGCGAAGGCTTTGCGCAGCTGTTTTTCATTGATCTTCAGCAAGAAGAAGGCGTAATGCGCGCCAATGATCTACGTGCGTTCTTCGAACTTAAGATACGAGTCTTACGACAGCACGATCCGAATCTGGATCATGTGCCGACAGAGCGCGCAAGGGCATTGAAAGAGATGATGCCGCATATTCACGGGATCATCGTTTCTAACCGATGGCACACGCATCAGGTTATTGCCAATGAACTTGCCGCCTGCGGCTTGGTCACCAAAGATGGCAATGATGCCTTATTCGATGGGAACCGCATGTACTTCGTTGGCGATGGATTGACGTCCACTGTCAAAGCCAAGAGTGATTGCTATGTGGAGCATTTTGGCGGGCTGATCTGTGCGCAACAGCGCCTCGGGGGCTATCCATTTGCAGTCGGAGATTCGACTTCCGATGCCGAAGCAGCTTACGTGGCTGGCATTCGTGACTTTGGAGCGACGCTTACCGGTGCTGCCGACAGAGAAACGTGGCGAGATTTCAGAAGAAATCATTCTGGTGAGAGGATGCGTCTCTGGATTTTTGATTCGATCGCTGACCCAACATTCGTCAAGCGCGTGATTTACTATGCCAATCAGTATGACTCGAGAGTTGCTCAAGTTCAGGAAGCTGTAAACTGCATCCTAGAGCAAGCAGCACTCACGCACGCGTAAGCAGCTACCGGGCATCGTGACGGAATTGTGATTGAGGGGGGAGGCTATGTTTAGATATTTTCAAGGGCGAACGGTTTCAAGATACGGTCTCCACCCCCACCTTTTAAGGATCTATTAAAAGCGTGAGACGAAAGATTAATCTAAAAAACTTTGGGGCGAGAGGACCTTGCGATCACTTCGCCCCGATAACTGGATCATGCTGAGACGAGATCAAAGGGTTGCCCCTGCAGAAAAGCATCTACGCGATCTCCGACTTGCTCATTGAGCGTAACCAGAGCTGCTTCACTGCAGAATGCAATGTGCGGAGTGACAAGACATCCTGACCAGCGAATTTGGCCGGCATGCTCCTGCGCAGTAAATCGTCGAGTTCGAGCGAATTCAATCAGGAGATCTGTCACGTTAGGCGGTTCGGCCTCGGAGACATCCGCCATGTAGGCTGAGATTTGACCCACAAGATATGCATTTGCAAGATCTTCGACATTGACAATTTGACCGCGAGACACATTGATGATCACTGGCACCTTTGTGCAAAGTCCCAGTAGCTTGGCACTGACAAGTCTGTGAGTTGAATCTGTAAGTGGGCACGCCACGATAATATAATCGCTGTTGGCGAAGATATTCTCGAGTGACTCACGGCTCTTATCTGACTTATCGTATTCGCGTCCAGGAAGTTTAGCGAACCAAACCCCCATGCCTAAGACACTTGTGATTTCGTCGATGCGCCTGCCAATTGCCCCACCACCGATAATCCCGAGAGTTTTGCCCTCAAGACCTGGACGCGGATAGCGACTTGGGTTCAGTCCACACCACAGTTGTTGACCTTCTAGTTCTGGATCATTAGACACTCCCCAGCCTTCTTGGGCAACTATCTGGCCGTAATGCTGCACGGGATTAGCGCAGAGCGTCAGCATTGCAACGGCCCACTCAGCGACAGCGCCGGTTGCGTAGTCACGACAATTGCAAACCGCGATGCCCAGAGCCTTGCAGCCGTCGATGTCGATGTTGTTGTAGCCAGTCGCGGCAACAACAATCAACTTAAGTGGGCTATTTGCACCGGTAAGCTTCCCGAGAATTTCAGCATCAATCGGAGCCTTGTTTGTGACAACGATTGTTGCATCTTGAATGCGCTCAAAGACCTGAGAACGATTTGTAAAGGGATAGATGGTTACCTCTCCATGGGCTTCTAAGCTCTTTTTCAGGGAGTCGCTAAACCAAGGCTTTCCATCCAACACGACGATTTTGATTGCGGGATCACTCATATTTTCACCTCGAAACATTGTAGTAACGAAAAAACCTATATGGGCCTGTATTTCTTGCGATAACAAACCATTATCTTTCGTCTACCACGTGACGTATATGATCTAGCTGGAGTGTGCTGGTCCAATACGCAACATGGCAGAAACTAATTCATTACTCAGATGAAATTGATAGAGAACAAGGTAAAATAATTAGCATATAGTAACTATAAAATTCAACTTAAGAGAAATCTTTAAATTAGTTATCAGTTGAGATATGATGTGACATGGTTTTTTTGATCGACATATTTAGGGAATTAGAAGCTGAAAAAGTAAGCGCAGATATCATCGTTCTGGAACAGATCATCAAGAAATGATATACCATCGTTATTATGCAGCAACTCTCTAAAGCCGAAAAAGATAAATTATACGAGCAGCATCGTCTGGAACAGATCTTAGAAACTGCGCGAAAAACTACGCCGGAAAGTCGTTTTAAATGGCTCGAAGATACACTGCAAATGGCATATGACCTTTACCGGCAAGGTTTAGTCCCTGCGCCAATACCTAAAGATAAATATAACAAGAAGGCTGATTCCTAATGCTGACACCTCGAGTGGCTAGAGGAAATACATGATTGGACCTATGACCTTTGCTAGCGTGGAATTGTAAAACTTGATTAGCGCCCCGAAAAAAATCTTAGTCGTCCCTGACAGTTTTAAAGGCACTTTAAGTGCTGAAGAGGCAAGTGCTGCAATCTCACGCGGATTTAAACGCGTTTTCCCGCAAACTACAATCTTAGAATTTCCTATGGCAGACGGTGGTGAGGGGTCGAGTTCAATTGTTGGGCGAATCGTCGGCGCTGAAAAAATTGCTCTAGCAGTGACTGGCCCAGAAAACACCGAAGTTCAAGGATTTTATTTCCTTGATACCAAGGGTCGAGCCTTTATCGAAATGGCTGCGGCAAGTGGAATTACGCTAGTTGATGATTTAAATCACAATCCACATAAGCGCACTACTTTTGGCACGGGCGAGTTAATTCTAGACGCCGTTCGGCGCGGCGCTAAGGAAATTTTCGTCTTCTTCGGCGGCTCAGCAACTTCAGATGGTGGAGTGGGGATTGCCCGAGCTTTAGGCTATGAATTTTATGACCGGTTTAGCGCTGTGATGAAATTTCCAGAAGGCGATTTGAGAGAAATTCATCGCATTAAAAAGCCTCAAGGGCTAAGACTGCCGCAGATTACTGCCATCGTTGACGTAGATAACCCGCTTTGCGGAAAAACGGGTGCGGCATACATTTATGGACCACAAAAGGGCTTAACTTCTGAACTCGTCCGCGAAGTTGATGCAGGGCTTAAGTTTTTAGCTGCAACTGTGAATCGCGACTTGGAAATAAATTTAGAGCAGGAGGCAGGCTCAGGTGCAGCTGGCGGGTCAAGCTATGGTCTTCGAATTTTTGCCGGAGCTAGCCTTAAGCGTGGTCCGGAGTTCTTCTTGGATTTAATCAATTTTAACGACTTACTGAAAGATACTTCACTGGTAATTACTGGAGAGGGCAAGATTGATTCACAGTCGGTTAAAGGCAAACTTTTCCTGGAACTGTATCAGCGTGCAAATCGGGAGAAAGTTCCGGTGTTGTCACTTTGTGGTGTTGTCGATGTGCCCGTGGAAGAACTTGCGCAATTGGACCACTTCTACGCCTTTGGCTTGGGCCGTGCCGATGGCATGCAAAATACGGGAGGTGCACTTGAAGCGTTGGCATTTGAGACTGCCAAATTAATCTGTTCTAATATTCCTAATAATTACTAGTAGTTTTGATAATTTCTGTAACATTATTGTTATTTTTGGCATAACAATCCCTCGAGAAAGTGGAATTAGCTTTTGGTTTTTCTAAACCAGCTATTCTGGTTGTCCTTAGAGCGAAAAACAATTCGTTGTATGGACTACCAGAGTAGTCAAGAGAAAACGATGTGTAAACTCGTCACGCGAATCCAAACTGCTTTGCAGCAAGTACGGCCGTCGGGCTTTGCCTGGGCCGGCATCAACATGAACGGGGACGAATCAACCGGCTTTAACGCCGACTTCAGCGCGCAGCTAGTCGGCTATGAGCACTGGAGCATCATGGCTGCGGGCCCAGCTCAACAAAGCTGGGCCGCAATCGAGATCGGGTACAAGCCCAAGCTCGATGAGCAAGAGCTTCCGATCGCCAAGCTGGACGCTGAAACGGGACGCGTAAGCTTCGAGATCGAATGGTTCTTGATGCTTCATCGTCCCGACGGCGCTCAAGAGCAAATCGGCGACTTCGAGTCGCTTGAGCAAATCTTGGCAGCGCTTGTCGAGCTTGCTCAACGGTTGGCAGAAGAAGACGGCAAGCCTCGAAGCCAGGCTGCCTGAACAGACATCGGGAGGGTGACATTTATTCATCCTCCCAGGTTTCACACCTAAGGTTGATGCGATGTCCACTTTCTCGATTTTTTTATATTGCTATTTTACGTGGCAATCGCTCTACGAACTGTTAGCCTCTCTAAATCTGCTTTTTACAATAGCCCGGTCCCCAGTAGCAGATATCTTGCTTCGCCGATGCCACGCATCGAAGGTTGTGACCAGGTCTGAGCCTGAAAAACAAAGATAATATTCCCATTCTCGGCACGCGCTCCTGAAGGCGGATTTTTATCCCAGGCCCCTGCCTTAACTGCCCCCTCCAGGGCTTCATCAAAACGTGAACTTCCAGATTGATTGACTTGCTCGATTGAAAGTAGTTTTCCATCGGGAGAAAGCACGGCACGAAATTCTGCTGGTGTTTTAATGTTGCGAATATCTTCGCGTGAGATTTGTTGCCAATTTCTCTGCTTTAACGCCCCAAAAACCTGTAGCGCTACGCGGCGTACAAAAACGGCATATTTATTGGCTTTAGCATTGAGTAACGTTACATCTCCATCTGCTACATCAGGGAGAAAATCACTAGAGCCGGCGCGAAGCATAGAGCTGCCTTTGCTGCCCGGTAAAAAATCTTTCAGCGTTGTGCCCGTGTTATTATTTTTCTCTGCGCTCTCTTGCTTAGCTGTATTAGTTGGAACTTCCCCAGAAAGTGCAGCCAAGTTATGATCAAGTGCTAAAGGGGTGAGTTTTTCTACTGACTGGGCACTTGGCTTTGGGGCGTTAAGACTTTGCTTAGAATTTTTTTGAGCTTGGCTTCTTGTGGTTTGATTCGCCACTTGATCTCCCGCTTCATCTCCGCGGCGAATTGTTTCCTTAACTGCCCGAGTATCTTTATCGCTTAGACGAACATTTTTTTGTTCGTCTGGCTTCGTTTCTGGAGCTTGAGATGGAGAGACAATTGACTGCGTTTGAGCTGTAGGCTTAGCTTTAGCTTCAGGTTTGTCAGTTATGGATTTCAGTGAAACTTCATAGAGTTTGGGGCTTTCAGGCTGGGGCTTGTCGACAACCAATAAACGCAGGCATAGTAGGTGGGCGATGAGCGAAATCAAAATCGAAGCTGTAATATTTCGTGACATTACCACCTAAAAAGAGGATTAGAGTTTTATGTTTGGCCTAGGTATCGGTGAATTAGCAATCATTTTAATTATTGTAGTGATTGTTTTCGGAGTAGGAAAGCTCCCCGAATTAGGCACGGGTTTAGGTGAAGGCATTAAAAATTTCAAGAAATCCTATAAAGACGCCAAAGCAATTGACGTCACTGACAGCGCCAAGAAAGATGAAGATGGTAAGGTCGGATAACAGCGCCACGTTTGCCGCAAGCGCGTAATAATTTAGAACGTAATCCAGTTTTTGCCTTAAGAGCTTGCCCCTGCTTGTTCAACGCTATACGGGCGAATTGAAATCCAAGCGGCTTGGGCGGCATTCTCAGTAAAAATCGCGCGGACTTGTTTTTTAGCTAAACTCTGAATCACGTCGGACTTAGCGGCCTTTTCCGACTGCAGCTCGAGAATTTTTTCAGGTTCGAGTGTCTGGAAGGTGTTTACTGAGCTGAGCGCGTTTTCGGCAAAAATTGTGACCCGCGAAATTTCAACATTCTGCTTGTCGTACAATTTAGCCTCTAGCGTGACATTGCGAAAATTGTAGGCAGTTTCATTATTTAAGATGCCCTCGACTACATAGATTTGCTTGCCATTATGCAACGTGGCAATGCTACCAGTAACGCTCTCAAGTGCAAGGCCTTGAGGTGGTAGAACGACGCTAGACTGTTCAGCTGGATTCGGACTGACAAGCGAAAACTCCATGACTTTTCCCACAGCCAGAAAAGCCAGCACTACGCATGCTGGGAAAAGCATCAAAAGTGAACTATTCAAGCTTAGCCCTTGAGTTTTGGTTGGAGGTTTTAACCCATAATTGTCGCGGTCCTCATTTGCAATTGAAGACTCGATCACAGCTTCATCAATAAAGCGATCGATAATTTGGCTATGCACTGGCAGTACGCTTGGTGTGCGTGTGCGAAATGTTTGATCTAAAACTGGCGCGCGCAGGGTATTGAAATTTGTTGTTGAGTGAAGTTCTTGATCGATTGTAAATGCAGATTCATCATAGCAGTCTGTGCGCTCAAAACTTTCCTGATCAGCTGAATGAGTTTGTTCCACTTCGTCTTGATCCATTTTAGACCAACGCACACTGGGGTGTGAAATAAACGCACGCATATCGACTTCAAGCACTTGATCTGTTGCCGCACTTGGCCAACTCACGGCGACTTCAGGAATTTCACCATGAGTTAGAAGGTCACGTTGTAAAAGATGCTGTGCTGTCTGAGTTCCGCTTGTGCAAGATGCGCTCTGCAGCATGCCAATGCCGCCAGACTGATCATAAGTTGGAGCTGCAGTTGTCATTGTCGCAGTTGAACTCTCTGAGCGAAAACGCTTCGGGGGGACTAAATTTAAAGTGAAACGTTCATCGCAAAGCTCGCAATGAAACCGCGGACTTTCCACATGAGCAACTTGCTTAGTATCAATTGCAAACTTAGTTTTACAGGCTGGGCATTCTACGATCATAATTTTTTAGAACCACCTACTTTTAGTGAAATCAGATACTTAATTCGTACCATAGGGGGGTACTAGCTAAACAAGTACAAAAATGCTGCTTTAATTTGAATGTAGAAGAATCAGTGTAAAATCGAGCTGCCAAGTCACAACGCTTGAGTGTTCATGGCACCCACTGGCACCGATTAGAGAACTATGTTTTATTGCTGCGGATATAGATTTCAATGGAGTATTAATGCTTATGTCTACAGAAATGCCGCTTTTTAGCAACGCACTTAAGCAGCTTGATCAAGCTTTAACTTATACAAAATTACACGAGGACACGGTTTCAATGCTGCGCCAGCCGAAAACCGTGATCCAGTTTTCGATTCCTGTGCGCATGGACAATGGCGCGCTTAAAGTCTTCAAAGGCTACCGCATCCAGTATAGCGATGCGCGCGGGCCGGCAAAGGGCGGAATCCGCTTTCACCCACAAGTTAACATGGACGAAGTCCAATCACTTGCTTTCTGGATGGCGATTAAGTGTGCCGTAGTGAATATCCCTTTTGGCGGTGGCAAGGGGGGTGTGCGTGTTAACCCCAAGGAACTTTCCAAAGCTGAATTAGAGCGCCTCAGTCGGGGCTATATTAACGGTGTCGCCGATTATATTGGACCAGATCGCGATATTCCTGCGCCTGATGTTTACACAGATGAAACAGTGATGGCCTGGATGTATGACCAGTACTGCGTGATTAAGCGTCAACAACTTCCTGCTGTCATTACTGGTAAGCCCGTTGCGCTCGGTGGTTCGCTTGGCCGAGGGGATGCCACTGGCCGTGGCGGCTTCTACGTGATGCAAGCACTACGTCAAGAGCTTGCGCTTAGCGGTGAAGCTCCAACAATTGCGATTCAAGGTTTTGGAAATGCTGGCACTCACTTTGCTCAGCTGGCCTCGGCCGCTGGCTATCGTGTTGTAGCTGTAAGTGATTCTAAATCAGGAATCTACAATCCAAACGGCTTGAATATCGAAGCGACAATCGCGGAAAAGAAGAAAACAGGCCAATTGGTTGCCAACGGGCTGGAAAAGCCGATCTCTAACGCAGAGCTCTTAGAACTAAACGTCGATGTGCTCGTTCCAGCGGCGCTTGAAGATCAGATTACAGTGAAAAATGCAGATAAGATTAAGGCTCATGTTGTACTCGAGTTAGCAAACGGCCCAACTTCATTTGACGCTGACCAAATTCTCTTTAAAAATGGCGTAACGGTGCTTCCGGATATTTTGGCAAATGCTGGCGGTGTCACAGTGTCTTATTATGAGTGGGTGCAAAATCGCGCAGGACATTATTGGCCGATTGAAAAAGTGCACACTGAGTTAAACACTACAATTTCTCAAGCTGCGCGCGACATTTATAAATTCAAAACCGATCGTAAATGCTCAGTGCGTGATGCAGCTTATGCGCTAGCGCTGGCCCGCCTTGGTTCGGCGATCGAGTCGCATGGGACACAGACATACTTTGGCAAAGCCTAAGCAAGAGATTGTTTGCGGAGCAAATCCTGTCCTTGAACTAATTAAGAGTCGGCCACAATCGATTGATTGTGTCTTTATTGCCGCAGGATCGAAGCGCGAACGTGAAGCTGAAAGGCTTGGGAAAATTGTCCGCGTACGCATAGTCGAGCGTCGCGAACTAGATGGCATGGTTCACGAAGTTCCACATCAAGGAATTCTGGCTGTGTTGCGGCAAGCAAAGCGTGGGCATGGCCCTAACGAAGAGCGCTCGGCTAAACCACAAACCTCTGAGCAAATCGACGCTGGGCCTGATTTTGGAATTGCTACAGCACCGACTTTTGCCGATTTTTGTAAACAGCTTGAGCGTGCTGCAGACCAGACCGAGAATTTATTAGTTGTGGCGCTTGATGAGGTGCAAGACCCGCATAATTTTGGAGCCATTCTTCGTGCGAGTGCATGCGCTGGAGCAAGGGCTGTTTTGATCGCAGAGCGTCGTAGCGCACCATTATCGATCGTTGCCCGCAAGGCCAGTGCTGGAGCTAGCGAGCGCATTCCGGTTATTGTTGTTGCTAACTTGAGAGATGCTCTACAAAAATTAAAAAAATACAATTTATGGATTGTCGGCACAGAACTTGGGGCTAAAAGTCAGAGTTTATATCAGACTGAACTACCCCAGCGTGCGGTGGTAGTTGTTGGATCGGAAGGCGCTGGTATTCGGCCGATCATTAGTCAGGAATGTGATTTTCACCTTGAAATCCCTATGCCTGGAAAATTTGACTCGCTCAATGTAAGTCAAGCGACAAGTATTGTGCTTTTTGAATTTGTAAGACAAGGCATTTTGAAAGTATGACTGCTGCCTGTCATTCAGAGCAGGCGACAGCATGCGTGGCAATCTCACACGACGAGGGCCAGCATTGCTGGAGATCGCCGCGGTCGCGCTGCTCCCTCGCGATGACAGTAAGCTATGAATATTAGATTATGAAAAAAGAGATTATTACTAAACACAAAGAGTTAGTTTTTTCTGGGGTGCAACCGTCCAGCGGGCAAGTCCACCTGGGCAACTATTTGGGGGCGATGCGGCGCTTTGTGACTTTATCAGCAAAGCACGAAACGATTATTTGTTTAGTCGATCTGCATGCGCTGACCTCTGTGCAGGATCCAGATAAGCTGAGCGAGAATACTTTAAGTTTGGCCGCCGCCTATCTAGCAATTGGTCTTAATCCAGAGCAAGTTACAATTTTTCGTCAGTCAGATGTGATCGAAGTTTGCGAGCTTTGTTGGTATTTGTCGTGTTTTTTCCCTTTAGGGCTTTTAGAGCGCGCGCATGCTTTTAAAGATGTCAAAGCGCAAAATGCCAATGTCAATTCAGGGGTAATGTTTTATCCTGTATTGATGGCCGCCGACGTACTTTTATATCGTGGCACGAAAGTCCCTGTAGGAGCCGATCAAAAGCAGCATGTGGAAATGATGCGCGATGTCGCCATCCGTGTGAATAACCAATGCGGTGAAATTTTTCCTTTGCCTGAACCATTGATTGAAGAATCAACCGGCGTAATTGTTGGCCTAGACGGGCGAAAGATGTCTAAACGTTACAATAACTATATTGGTCTGTTTGAAGATGCTAAATCGGCGCGCAAGAAGATCATGTCAATCGTAACTGATTCAAAAAGTGTTGAAGATAAAAAAGATCCTGAAACGTGTAACGTATTTAAACTTTATAAGCTCCTTGCCACCGATCAGGAGGTAAATGCTTTAGCTGAAAGGTATCGCGCCGGTGGGATGGGTTATGGTCATGCCAAGGAGGAACTATTTCAGGTCTACGAACGAACCTTTGGCCCAATGCGTGAAAAATATAATGACTGGATGTCTAAGCCCGAGGAGTTAAAGGTGATCCTAGCTGCGGGGGCCAAAAAGGCGCGTGCGGTTGCGCATCACACGATGGCACTACTGCGCGGAAAACTAGGTCTTGGTGAAATTCTTTGAACTAGTTTTCTGGCTAAGATTTCAAAACACGCTCTGACTCAAGGTAAGTGCCCGAAACATCTTCGTTTTTATTAAGCTTTTCTTTCTGAAGCAGTAACTTGGACCGGACGGATTATAGTCAGGAGACTTAATCCATTGGTTTTTAGGTTTTTTTTATTACTAACCGTGTTGGCTTTACTGGCGCTATCGTCTGCAAGTGCTACTGTTCAAGATTGTCCGACTTCTGGAAGATCCACGTTAAAACTTAGTTTCCCAAAGGGTCTGTCGATGACCGGCGGCACCTTAGTGCTTAAACGTAAAAATTCTCGATGCCGGGTAGTTAAGTTTTTCTCGACACGCAGTAGTAAGACTTTCAAAAAATTTCCACAGGGGGATTATGAATTAAGCGTTATCTCAAATTCTGGCTGTCACAAGAAAATATCAAAAAAACTTAGACTACGATCAAATCGATCGAGGTTTGTTAAGATCAAAGCTGATGTTTGTCCTGTTAGTCTTAACGCGGAGGTGCAATTACCAAGTTGCGACGGGGCGTCTAGACCGCTCATTCTATATCCGAACATAACTTATCGAGTCACTGGGCTTCAGGTTCGTAATTGTCCGTTGCAAATTGAGGCTGGGGCTAAGATTAAAATCGATCCAGATGCACAACTTGACTTAAAACGTGATCTAGTGATTTCACCTCGAGCAAATTTGTCTGCGGATCCAATATTCGTCGCAACTGCTCATGAAGATCGATGGTGGTACACACCGCTTATTTTGCGTAAATATCAAACGATTTACTTTGAATGGTTTGGTGGAGGGTATTGCCAGGTTGGGAGCGGCGCAGTTTGCGACTATGCGGATTCCAGTCAAGCCATGCAATTTGCGGTAAATGCGCTAACATCCGGTGGAACTCTCAGTACCTTTCAAAATTCTCCTGTAGCTAGTCATTATATCAACTTAAAGAAAAACGTAATTATTGCGCGTAATAATATTACTATCGATTTGAATAACAGTTTTATTCATAACGACAACTCAACTACGCGATTTATTTGCGATGGAGATCGCAATCCTAGCTTAGACCTCAATGATTTAAACCATCGCGTTGAAGGTTATTTGCAAGCGCTCTTTCCGGACGACTTGCCTCTAGCAATCGAGCAACGTTGGGAGCGAGCGATTAGTAATTGTCAGATTCGTGAAGTGCAATTTGGATTACCAAATCTTAATTTATCTCCAGCTCAGCTCTCAAGCAATAAATCAGGAATCGCGAATTTTCGCTGGGTTAAGCACGGACTAGCTGAAGACATAACCCGATTAGGACCAGGTTCATCAGGTTTAACACTGCAAGTTTGTCGTGATTGTGTGGCGCGCAGAATCCAAATCCGTGGGTCTCAAGATGGATATTTTATTTATGCTCATGGACGTTATAACTGGACTGCTAATATGATAGCGATCCTTGTGCACTTATCAGAAAACACACGCATCGAGGATCTATATATTGCGGATGCCCCACTTTTTGCTGGAATCCAAGTCAAAGGTGGAAAAAATAATACAATCATAAATTCGACAGTTGAGAATTTGATTGAACCGATTAATAAATGGAGACTTAAGAACCCACTGAACCCTAGTTCAGGCTTAGAGCGAATCCCGACGAATGATTTGGGGGAATATTTAGATTACGCTAATCCACCAAATGTTGTAGGGATTAACTATGGATCGCGAGTCGCATTTTGGGATCGTGGAGACTCGCCGTACCAAACTCCTCAAGCTGATCCGGCACGCCTACCTAAATTCAGCTACCCGTATTTAGGTTCAGGTTATGCATTTGCTGATTTACGTCGCGCAAGTCGCAATACCGTCTGGCAAAACTTATCAGTTTTAAATGCTCCAGCTTATAGCGCCTTTTCATCGACTGAGTCCTTTGCTTCGCAATATTTTAATCTTTATGCACAGAACGTCAACAACGGCATGGTTTTTAATCGTCAGGGTTCGACGTTAGTCGGCGGGGAATCGGGGCATCAAATTCAGCATATTAATTTTCATAATATGATATCGAATGGCATTTATCTAAAAGTCGAAGCAACTGCCGAAGCTGATATGTCAATTTTGGCAACTGCCCATGCTGGGAATAATTATATTTCAAGATTGCAACCAAACTCCGGATGCATCAGATTTGCGCCTGGAGTTCTGGCAAGCGTGTTTGTAGGCTTTGAAAATATCGATTGCCACTAACTCCGATTCTGAATAAGCCTTAAATTTAAGCACCTTGAACTAAAATCAATAAAGTATTACAGTGCTTTATCGCGGAGGAGACTTTTCCTCTATAATTTGCTAGGTAATAGAGCATGCAAGAAATTACGTCGCCTGAAGTAAGTGCGACAACAGCACAAAGTTTTTTTGGATCTTTTAACGTCAATCTGGAGATTTTCCAGGGGCCGCTTGATCTACTACTGCACCTCGTCAACCGCGAAGAAGTTTCAATTGACGAAGTTGACCTTTCAAGAATCGCCGAAGAATATTTACAAATCATTGAAAATGCTAAACGCCTCGACCTGGAACTCGCCTCCGAGTATTTAGTCATTGCAGCAACGCTTTTAACGATTAAGAGCGAGCGAATTTTAACCGGTAACCTAGTCCGCCGCGACTTAGGTAGTTTGGAAGATTCTTCTCAGTTTTATGATGAGCTACGTGCACGGCTCAAGGAATATGAGAAGATTAAGTTACAAGCTGACGCTTTACGCACTCATTCACAGTCGGGCTTAAACGTTTTTCGACATTTTCCTGCGGAATTGCCACAGTCTACTGAGAATGAAGATGACTTTGAAGTCACAGACGACGCGTTCTCCTTGGGGTCGTATTTCTTCCAACTGCTCAAACGAGTTGGCGGCACACTTGAAGTATTACGGATTAAACTTGAATCGATCCCTGTGGTCGACTTAATGATGCGCGCGATTAACTTTATGCGTGATTCAAGCGAACGTAAATTTTCAATCTATGAACTTGCGCGCACGCTACGTAGCACAACCAAGCGCATTGGTGATGCTAAGACGGCTGTAATTGGGACTTTTATCTCGGTTTTAGAGCTTGCTAAGCGAGGAGTAGTTGAGCTTGAGCAGGATGGTGAAGGCGGGAATATTGCGATTGCTCTAAATATGCTTGCCCCAGATGCTAGCTCAGTTTTTGATGTTAAGAACGATAACCCAGAATCAGAGACGCGCTTAGAGGCAAATTTTAATCACCACGAATAAGCTTAAGTAGTTATGGAAAACATGCAAGATCAATTTGAAGGGGAAGTTCAAGAAGTACTAGAGGCAGTTGCCTGCGACTTAGAGCCCCGAGCGCTTGTTGCTGCAGTGATTTTTTCAAGCCCGCGCCCGCTTAGTTTTGAGCGGATTATTGCTGCAACTGAATTAGATCAGGAGCAGGTTGAGCAAGCATTGAAAGAACTTCAAGCGGAAGTCAATGAAGATAAATTTGGATTTTCTTTAAAAGAAGTTAAGGGCGGGTATCAATTTTTTTCATCACTCAAGGCGGCCCAAGCTGTGAGGAAAATTGTTCCTCCTAAAATTAAACGTTTAAGTCGGGCTGCTGCTGAAACACTAGCAGTGATTGCATATAAGCAGCCAGTCGACCGCGCTCAAATTGAATCAATTCGTGGAGTTGATGCGCTACCGACATTAAAAACGCTTTTGGATTACAAACTTATTCGCATCGTCGGCAAACAAAACACTCCTGGTAGCCCAGTGCTTTATGGTACAACGGATCATTTCTTAGAGCGATTTCAATTACGCGATTTAGCTGATTTACCTTCCGTGCGTGATTTAGGCGAATTGGTTGAA
Source organism: bacterium (assembly GCA_016786595.1). Lineage (NCBI taxonomy): Bacteria > bacterium. The sequence continues at coordinate 257,262 of JAEUWB010000060.1, forward strand.
GCGACTGCCGATGAAGAAGGTGAAACACCTGATTCTACCTTTGAAGCAGAATCAGACAATCTAACATCATAAAATCTCTAGGTTTTCGCAGGAAAAAGTTTGGACCAAACGATGTCGGTCTGACATACTAACATGCGCATATTTTATTCTTGCTTTTCACCGGAGATGAAAATCATGAGAACACGAATATTTTTGAGCGTTTGCCTGTTTATCTTGCTATTTTTTTCGCAGATAGCACTAGCCCAGCCATATTTAATTGATACATCTAGTAGTGACAACGCAACAAGTAATACCTCACAACGTAAAACATTTTTCGATGCAGTTAATAACACACATTGGGCATTTTACTATTCTGGTTCCCAAATAGAATATGCTTATTCAACTGACGGCGAATTGTGGACGCTTTTGGGGAGTTTGCCTTATAACACTCCGAATTTTTCTTTGACTTATAAAAATATTGCCGGAACGGCTTATGCATTTTTTGCAGTTGAGGCAAATACGCATGATATCGTAATCCGGCGCGGAGCGTTGACTGCAACAACGATTACATTTGGGTCAGAAATAACTGCCCTGAATGGAACAAGCCAAACAAATAGTTTTAGTAAGCCTAATCTGATCTTGGATCAAAGTAATAAACTTTGGGTTGCGGCTTTGCGTGATTATGGCCCAGAGCTTCATGATCGCTATCAGGCTCATGCAGTTCGTTCGATCAATACAGCTGACGGCGATTTGTCTACTTATGAATCAATAATGGTGATTGGACGTAAAAATCCGAATCTGAAAGATTTGGTGATGATTCCCGAAACTGGCTCCAATATTTCAATGGTCATGAACGGGGAAGGAACCAATGTCACGGCTTATCGTTACAATGGAACGACGTGGTCTATCAATAATGCAGGTGGCGACTATTCATGGTTTAATTTTAACGGCAGTACGATTGGGTTAGGCGTGCAAGCAATTGCCATTAACGGCAGCGACATTTACTTTGGCGGTGAATTTACTGATGCTGGTGGGATTGTCCAGGCAGATGGAATCGTCCGCTGGGATGGAACAACCTGGAGTACACTAGGTACAGGACTAAGCGAAGATGCGAAAGTTTATACGATAGTCGTAAATGGTGGTGATCTTTATGTGGCGGGTTCATTTTCTAGCGCAGGTGGAGTAGCTGGAACTGCAAATATTGCACGCTGGGACGGAACATCTTGGCATTCAATAGGAGACGTTGTTGGCGGGACAATCTATTCGATTGCTTTTGATGGAACTGATCTATACATCGGAGGCATTTTTACAAATGCTGGCGGTAATAATGACGCAGACAATATTGCCTATTGGGACGGAAGTGCTTGGAACGCCCTCGGTTCAGGGGTGAATGCTTTCGTTCGAAGTGTCGCGATCATTGGATCTGATGTTTATGCTGGTGGTGGTTTTACTAATGCCGGGGGAGTGGCTGCAGCAGACAATATTGCGCGTTGGGATGGTGCAGCTTGGAATGCATTGGGCACTAGCACAGATGGTGATGTCTACTCGTTAGCAAAATCCGGATCAATATTATATGTTGGAGGTAGATTTGATTCAGCTGGTGGGGTCGGTAATACTAAAGGCATAGCTACATGGGATGGAACGACTTGGGGCACTCTCGGATCTGGATTAGGTGGCACTGCTGCTAATGTTTATGGGATTAGCGTTGCCGGATCAAATATTTGTATTGCAGGGCAGTTTCAAAATGCTGGTGGAAATAATGATGCTGACAATGTGGCTTGTTGGGATGGCGCAGCTTGGAACGCACTTAGCGTGGGTGCTTCTAACACGCTGTTATCTATTGCAACTTCTGGATCTGACGTTTACGTAGGCGGAGCGTTTGTTGACGATCTGACCGGTAATATCGATTATATCGGCTTGTGGAATGGTTCTGCCTGGTCAGGCTTTGCTGATTTTATGAAGCTCGCTGCAATCGGTGGGCAAGTTAATGCAGCGGTGTTCTATAATGGCGAACTCTATCTTGGTGGGACATTTACTAACGCTGGAGGCGTAGCCCAAGCTGACTATATCGCACGTTGGAATGGCGAATCTTGGAGTGCACTTGGATCGACTCCTCTAGTTAATTATGTTCATTCATTAGCAGTCATTGGCAATGACTTATATGTCGGGGGAGATTTTATTTCAGCCGGAGGAGTTTCGGGCGCGAATACGATCGCGCGGTGGAATGGCACAAATTGGAGTGCACTCGGATCGGGATTAAATGCAGGAGTAATGGCAATTTCGCAATACGGGACGGATATTGTCGCCGGTGGTTTTTTCACAAATGCTGGTGGAGATCCTAACGCGGATTTCATTGCTAGATTCGACGGTGCAAGCTGGGGCGCTTTTGGAACGGGCATGGATGGACCGGTCAGAGCGCTCGAACCAAGTGGGTCAAGTTTATATGCTGGAGGAGATTTTTCCTTAGCCAGTGGAGTTGTAAATACATTACGAATCGCACGTTGGGATGGAACAAGCTGGAATGCGCTTGGGTCAGGAATTAGTGGAGTTGTTTATTCAATAGCCGCATCTGGAACCAATGTTTTTGTCGGGGGATTTTTTTCTAGTGCTGGTGGCGTGCCAAATGCAGACGGTATTGCGCGTTGGGATGGAAGCGCCTGGAATGCACTTGGCACAGGCATTGCTGGCACTGTTTATGACATACAAGTGTTGGGAGATGCTGCATATGTAGCTGGCTCATTTGTTAATGCAGGAGGCGGTGCTAATAATGATTATATTGCGTTTTTTAGCCAGGGTGCGTGGAATCCAATCGAAAAAGGATTGAACAATCGAGTTAATACGATCGCGACTAGTGGTATTCAGTTTGTCTTTGGTGGGCAATTTACAGCGACTGCTGACAATACGCATGATTCAAAAAATTTAATCCAATACACGCGAGCAGTGATCCCAAATGCTGATACATCATCCGATATTAGTGCAATAGGAGATAGTTCAAATAATTTACACTTATTGGCAGTAGATAATAGTAGTAACATTTATTATCGTCAGTATGATTCTGATCTTAGTCAGTGGGTAGATCTTGTCCCTTTAAATGCTACTGACGCTGCGTCTAGACCGGGAATCTCATACAGCCCTGATACAGGTAAAATTTATGCTGTTTACCGTGATGGCAATAGTATTTTCTTTAGGCGTGCGGTGAGTCCATATGCCGCTGCAAATTGGGATTCAACAGCTACTCCAATAATAAACCTTGGCCCAAACACAAATCCAAACGTCCAAGCAGACATTGCCAGCGATCGTATTTTGGTAAATTGGACATCTGGTTTTTTCGCGCCATTTAATGTCTATTCATCGTTGATTTCAATTGATCAAGAAATGGCAGTGTTGGGGAACAGTTCAACGATTGCTGATGGTGATGCCGCTCCAGATCTTTTTGATCACACTGATTTTGCAACTGTATCTTCTGCATCGGGAACGGTGACAAGAACTTTTACGATCCAAAACCTGGGCGAGCAAAATCTTATCTTAAGCGGCAGCCCTAAAGTAGTAATCAGCGGTGCGAACGCCGCAGATTTTACGGTGACTTCTACACCTGCCACTCCGCTACCTGAAGGTCAAACTACGACTTTCCAAATTACCTTTGACCCTAGTGCTGTAGGAGTAAGGACGGCGACGGTGTCGATTGTAAATAATGACGCGGATGAAAATCCCTATGATTTTGCGATTCAAGGAGAAGGTTTACTCGATACCGACGAAGACGGAGAGCCTGATGTAGCAGACCTGGATGACGATAATGACGGGGTAACTGATACGCAGGAAGGAATAGATGGCACAGACCCACTTGACGGAGGAAGTTTCTTGCAGGTGTTAGGAACTACTGTATGCACAGATTGGAACGGGTTTTTAGACATGTTTAACATTATGGAACATGTGAACCTGGCGCTATCGACCAGAGCATTTACAACGACGATTTATAACATTGGTGGAGTGGGCCAGAGTTCTCAGAACGGGGCAGTTCTGTCTGGGGCGCAAACTGATGTGCTAGTTCATGACATGACCGGCTTTATTGATAGTTCATACGGAAGAGTTTGTTCTACTCATGACGGTAGTGCGGGGGAAGTAGATGGTCGCATGGCTTACTACCGACCAAATGCTACAGGCTATGACTATGCCTTCACGTTACCGTTTAATAATCCTGTTCAGGGCAAGCAGTATGTATTGTTTAACACATATCAGCCGAGCTTAGATTCAGCCGATGCCAGCAACTTTGTAGCTAACTGGGTGCAGGTAACAAACCTAGAGAGCACAACTCAGACTGGAACGCTATACTATTATTCGCAGGCTGGATCTGTCTTAGCAACCGATACGCAGACAATACCTGCAGGAGCTAGAAGAGATTTCTCTGGGCACCAGTTTGGGCCAACTCTTGTAGGGATGATCGAGTGGAGGCCGAATAACAATAATGCACAGTTTCAGATGCGTTCAACGCGGTATTTTTATGATAATGCGACTCTGGCTGAAGGATTCGATGGGGCTGTGCCATTAGATGGCATGAAGGGGTCAGGACAAGCATTAGTCGTGCCACTGGATACGAGAAGCAGCACCGCAGTGCTAGAAGTCGGAAATGCTACATCTTCAAGTCAAGCAATAGTAGTGCAGTTTTACTCTGGTGCTGGCGCATTACTTGGAACCCAGAACTTAAATCTACCGGCTTATGGCTCAGTGCATTTAGTAGCCGATGGAATAATCATAAATTCTCTTGGTAGTGCCAAGATTGACGGTGCTGCAAGTCAGGGGGTTGTTGCTACGGCGATGCAATATGGGCGGACAGCGTCGCTTGGCATTAATTACGTCTATGCAACGCCTGCTAAACAAGCTCTGGGTTTAGGACTTAAGGGTTCGTATAATACATTCCTTGGTCAGTCGTGCGAATTGGAGATAGTGAATGCTTCATCGAGTGCCACAACTGCGACAGTGGGCATGAAGCGTTATGATGGAACAACAGTCTTAAGTGGACAGGTGATTAATTTAGCTGCGAATGGCACGGCTGCTTATAACGCGTGCGCTAATGATATGAGTGATGTTTACGGAGTAGTCACTGTTGATGCCGCTACGAATAACACACTCTCGGCTCATGTTATACGCAAACGCCCTGCAAATGATTATCGCTTCTCAACCCCAGTTAGACAGTAGCAGTGTAATCGTCATGATCTGAGGCGATGTTTTGATTTGCCTCAGATCATATGGTGAATAGTGGATTTTTCTCGCTCCCTTCCTAGATTAGCGATTACGGGAGCAGTATTTTTTATTGGTCTTAAGACTGACCTCCAGCGGCAAAAAAGGCAGCAGCAGAATAGAGAAACCTTTGAGTAGAGCTGTCGTCTTGGCGAGGCTAGTACTACGATTCCATTTTCGGTCAGCAGCCCCTCTGCTATAGCTTGTTAAGCTGTAGCTTGAGGCGGTCATTAGCCTCCGTAACGGTATATACATTTTTATCAGATCTTGTGAGGATGCAAACGGCAAATGGAATACCTACTTGGACTTGGCTCAAATTTAGGCGATCGTTATCGGCATCTGGTCGATGCTTTGGTTGATCTTAAATCGCTGGGCATCGTTCAATCCGTTGCATCGATTTATCTAACCCCGCCACTTATCTCTTCCGATTATCACGGCCCTACTCCGAATTCTTATTTAAATACAGCTTGTGTTCTGAAATCTGAGCTCGAACCAGTTGAATTATTGAAAAAACTTTTAGCAATTGAAAATAACCACGGCCGAGTTAGAAACCCGCAGCAGCGTTGGTTGTCACGGACCTTGGACATAGATATTCTCGGCGAACTGGGCGGACTAATGATTGACTGTCAAGAACTCAAAGTTCCACATCCAGAGCTGAGCCGGCGAGATTTTGTGCTGAACCCGCTTTCTGAGATCGCGCCAAATTTTAGTATACTTGATCCAATGTCGCCCAAGCATCGACTAACAGTTATTCAGATGTTGTTATCCTTGAGGTCGTCCATTCGTTGAGGGGCAGAACAGTTCCATGTCGGTAGCTAATGTTAGATCCTGTGGGATCTGGAATCAATGCAATCGTGAAATTTTTCACTAGACTCCCGGAGCTGTCTCGCACTACAATTTTTTTCGTGCCTGGCTCAGTGGGCAATTGACAGTACCCTGGAGGATTAGGGGTAGTGCAAGCCGACAAAGGAAACGCGTTAGTTCTAAACCAACTTGGGTAAGGTAAGCTACTCAAATCGACGACGGAAATTTGCGGATTTGCTGGGGTTAAGACTTCCAATGTAAGCTTTTTCCCATCCTTTGATAAGTAAACTTTATTACCAGAGATAGAATAACTAGCTGTTGTATGCATTTGCCAATCAACCGATTGTGGTTCTGCTAATTCAAATTCATCGCGAATGACAACAGCTGGTTGAGAGCTATCTTTAATCAGCGCAAAGCCACGTTTAAGACTTGAAATGGGTCGAGGATGCAATGGTTTTATGTTGTGAATAGTTTTGTAATCTGAGTTATTGATATTTGGGTCATATGCATCGCGCATATTCAATATCGCTATTGAGGTATTACCTTCTGCGAAGTGCTCAAAACTATTTTTAGGCAAATCGGGTATTAACGAAGCGTCAATCCAAGAGTCCTTGAACTCTTGATTTTTGCCCTGGAAAACTAATGTGTTATGCCCTAAGGTGCCACGACGATAGTAGTCGAAATGCAAAGGGCGGCCATTCGCATCGCGGTCAGTGTCGGGGCAGGGATTTGCTGCTGTATCAACACAAGCTGGATTTGCTTTAACATAACGTTGCCCGTAGGTTTCTTTTCCAAGATCAATTGCCCAACGCACTCCAAGTGCTTCCATGACGAAAGAACCAATATCTAACTGAATATGGCCCATCCAATAATAATTAAGGCCACCTTTGCCGGCGATAAACATCGCATCGTCGTGATGTGCGGAGCGGAAGGAGAATGCGGGTAAATTAGTAAAATGTTTGCCAAGCGGTAAGTTTTCTATGTTACCTGCTTGCCAAGTGTTGTCATAGTAAAGTAGTTGTGGAAAATTTGGGAAGACCGGAAACAGGCGTGCTTCAATCAACCCGAATTCTGGCAATCCATAACGTTTCATCGCCCATAATGGAAGTCCATCAGTCCAAGCTGGTCGCCGTGCCTCCTGTGTACTATTGTACGCTTCAGTATTTAACGTTGATTCAGAAAAATTCCATACCAATCCACGTGGGCCACTCAGGTAATACCGGCTAAGAATGCTTGTTTGCATACCTGGATAGTCTGATATGCCGAAATCAGTGCCGAGAGAGTTGTATAGCGATTGGCTAGCATTTACGAAGCCGGTCACAGTCATTGTGAAATAAGAAGGCCCTTCATGCCATGCTCCATCAGGGTTGAGCATTTGTAGCGAATTGCGTAAACGCTCAATGCCTTTAGCGATCAAGCTTGAAGACAGTTCTGGCTCAGATTCAGCTACTGCAAGCGCTCCTTGGATGATCGCGCCAATTGCATCTGGCGCTTGATTCATCGCGGTCTTTGTCCACCAACAATTATCTTCGAAAAAACACTTTCTTGCAGGTTCGAGAGCATTGCGAATAATTGCTGAACGTATATAGTTACGTTCTTCTGGCGTGAGGTCGTCATGATAGCAGTCATATGCGCGTGCCATTGGTCGCAAAAATAATGATTCATCTAAGAATTCGCTGCGCCTGTCTGGCCCCCAATTTGGGAAATTTGCAGGATTGGAAAGATGTAACATTAATCGCGTTGCATAAAACTTGAGCAATGGTCTAAATTCTTGATACGTATAAAACTTTTTGAGAATCGCTCCATTTTGATCTCTAATTGGCCAGCCATTGCTATCAATCTGCGCCCATTCAAATCCGCCTTGCGGTGTTTTATAAATGTCCGAATGGTAAAGTTCACACAAATCGGAAGGAATATATGGCACGCTTAATTGACCACTGGTTGCTGATGGATTGGGGTGTACTGGTAAAGGTCTAAACCAAATGTTTCTGTAAGGATCGTTGGGATAATTTTCGGTTCTTTCCGGGATTGAACGACTATACTCAATTGTGCGCTGAGCGTAAGGGTCACCTTGAGTGGATAGGGCGATGACTCGATTGGTATTGCTGTAATCGTAAATCCTTGGGTGTGTCGGTTTGAGGCCGAGCAGCACATTTTCTTGTGTGGGAGGCAGGAATTCTGCTGGGTGAGCTAGAACCTCAATCTCAACAGTTGATAACGCACTTGATCGTAAGCCATTTTGAACTCTAAATTTGAAACCATCTGGCCCAGTATAAGTTCTCTCTGGAGTATACGTAACATTTGGGAATACGCCAGATAAGGTTCCGTGATATGGAGGCTCTGTTAATTCGTAACTCAGATTTCGGCCGAACTCATCATTACCGCTAACAGTTATGCTTAAAGGGAAATTCATTGTCGTAGTGACTTTCCCCGGCGATAAGGCAGTTGGTGCAAATCCTGACGCGCAAATTGATTGAGAGCGCTTGATGGAATCGATTCGTTTCTTGATACTTTTTTTGTTTTTCTTGTTAGCTCGCTTATAAGCTTTTCTCAAATTTTTAATTTCTTTTGAGGCGCTTATATAAACATACTTTTTTTTGATTTTTTTTCTAACGACTGCAGCATAGCTAGTGTCATTGCGAATGCAATGAGCAGATTTGCCGTCATCTGCTATGATTGAAACAATTGTTGATTTTCCAGTACGCAGAGGTATGGCTGTTGCAAAGATCAAGAACAAAACAGTAAAAGCAGTGAATGCTTGAGTTCCGATAGTTTTCAAATTATTTCTAATAATAATCCTGCACCGCAGCCCATATTTTACCAATAGCTGCCTGATATATCGGCTGGATATGCAATTTACTTGAATAGGTAAGTTAAGTAGCGTTAAAGGCTCAAATTAAAAGATATATTTGTGGATTGGAGATCATGTCGGGTGGGTATACTACACCCAAAAGGAAATACCTCGTATTTAAAGGACGTTAGTGAGTGAATAAGGCAGATTAGTTTCTAGCCCTGCGCTAGTTCTCTCAGTTCGCGAACTCTACGGATGCGATGTGAGGTCGGATGTGTCGCTAGACGACGTCGGCGCTTTTGAGTTCTACGGCGGCGGTAGACAATTCTTGCGTAAATTTTTTCACAGTCACGAAGATGTTTGAAGTTAATTAATGTAATCAAGGCGACAGCCAGTAATAGTCCTGCCAACCCCAGCATGAATGATTTTACGAGAATACTTCCAATCATAAGCTAATCTCCTCTTAACGAGTTTTCTTACAAGTCACTCAAGCAACCTTGTTTATAACCCTTGGAAAACCACGTTACAGGTGATGCTTGTAATCATCTGCGTTAAATAAAATTTAGCACGACAGTTACACTTAAGTGAGATCTGCCAGCGTGAAAAAGAAAATTTTTCTAGCTTCAAGTTCGACAAGTTTCAAGGAAAAACAGCGAAAATACTAGATAGAACGCTCATTCTTAGCATATTACTTGATTAGTGTCTAGATCGGTGACTAGGATGTCGCCTTGTCAAGTATGCCCCCAAGATTATGTAGGCGAATAATCTTTGCACCCTTTTGAATTGCTAATTTTGCTGTCTGCTCAGAAAGCTGATCAAGCTCTTCGAGGCTATGAGTTACAGGTAGTTTTGTTTTCAAAAAACTCTTGCGAGAAGTCCCAACTAAAAAAGGGAAATCGAACTTCTTTGCCAATTCATCAAGTCTCGAGAGTAATTCCCAAGAATAATTTGGATCTGCGCTGATAAATTGCCCCATGCCCGGATCGAGAATAATTTGTTTGGGTTGAATCCCAGATGTCGTTGCAAAATCGAGCTGCTTTTCAAAAAATTCAGAAATTGTTGCAATTATATCTTGGTAACGAAAATTAGTCGGCTTAGCATGTGGAGAGCATCCCGGTTCTTTGGAGTACATCAACACAATATAAGCTTGGGTTGAAGCAATTAAAGCAGCCATCGCGGGATCGGCGCGTAAGGCTGACACATCGTTGATAATTTGTGCTCCACTATCGATCGCAATCTTAGCAACAGCCGCCTTATAAGTGTCGACAGAAATAATCGCACTCTCGACTAGAGTTTCGACAGGCTTACGCACACGCTCAAGTTCTTCACTAGCAGGAACAGCTTGCGAGCCCGGCCCGGTAGACTCTCCTCCGATGTCGATAATTTGTGCGCCGTGAGAAAGTAGTTCTTTCGCATGTAGGACTGCCTGCTTAGAATCAAGATATAAACCCCCGTCACTAAAAGAGTCGGGAGTGATATTTAAGATTCCCATTAAAATTGGGTCAGAGGATTTAAGTAGTGACTCAAGTTTCAAGCAGATACTCCTCGATTAGCGCCTGAGCGTGGACTAATTCTTGAATTTTTCTTGTTAATGGACCAGGCAAAAAATTGTAGCACCCACTCTCGGTAAGTAATTGCCGCACTGGAACTACCAATTCGACAGCATTGGTGATAAAAACTTCGCTGGCTAGGTTAACTAAGTCGGCAAGTGTAATTTCTGTATCGATTGCAGCCGTTTGCTCGATGATCACCGACTGGATAATCCCCGGGAGTGCTTGCTTGCGATTAGTATAAAGAGTGCCTGTTCGGTCAAACCAAAAAATATTGCTCCAGGCCCCTTCTCTAACAAGATCATGCTTGTCGACAAGTAGGGCCTCTTCTGCTTGTGCATGAGCAGCTGCTTGGCTTGCAGCTTCAGATACACTAAGATCGCTATGCTTGATATTGGCCTTAGGGCGTGTGCCATTAAAAACCTTTAAGCTAATTCCTCCAGGTTTTTGCCAACGTCTATTTAGTGGTGTGATTGTAAATTCAAGGCCAGCAGGGCTTAAGATTACTTTAATTCTTAAGTCGCAATTTACTTCTGGCTGTGCTGTAGCCAGAAGTTTGCGCAAGTTGGTTGTAAGCTCAGCAATTCCTTCAAGCTTAGTAGGGAGTCCTATGCTTTGTGCGTCACCTGCAAGGCGGTTAAAATGCCGCATTAGGAAGGGGATGCCAGGCGCAGCATTTTGGTTGCACTTAAGTATAAAAGTTGTAAAGACGCCGGTTCTCATTTAGATAGTGAAGGTCCAATTTATATAGAAGACAGACTGCATGCAAACCGAAGAAATTATCCCCAATAAGACAGCACAAGATAGTGATAGTAATCACTACAATAATTCTCCACTAGATCGTGGCATTAGTTGGTCATTGCATCATCTGCATACATATTTATTACTTGCAACAGTACCCATGTTACTAGAGCTTGTATCTGTTTATTTCATTTACAGTAAGCGGATCGAACTGCAAACTCGAGTTTTGGTAATGCTTGCTACCGCATTGGCAAATGCTTGGGCACTTGTTTCGATTAACTTGGCAAATGTCAGACTGGCACGCGGGGAACAACCTGCAGTTAGTCAGATTGCCCAAGAAGCTTTAACAAATTTACCAAAGTCATTTTTTAGTTACACACTTGTAGGTTTTTTTGTTGTCGCTGGAATTTATGGATTGATTTTTCCTGGTATTATTATCCTGATGTTTTTAATCTGGTCCCCTGCGTTTACTTCAGCCGAGATTGTGCTGGAAAAATTTCGCAAGCCTGCTAGTGATGAAGATCAGCAAGAGGAGCTTGACCGCAATTTATTTTCAAACCGTCCACTGTTTGATCTTGGTTTTGGTCGGTCCTCTCGTCTCTCTGCCCGTAGCTTGCAAATCGCTTTTCAGGTAGCGCTAATTTTAATAGCCTCTGCTTTGATCCCACTGTTGGTAGTTAATTTGCTGTTACATTCTTCGAATAATTTGACCGCGCAGATCTTGCGTTCTTGCGTTTCCTCGCTAAGTTCAGCAATTGGCTTTGGAATTTGGTCGGCCACGTTTATCTCGCTTTTACCGGCCCCTGCTCGGCATGAGCTTTCCTTGCAACGAGAATTTTATGATTTTATTCCAACATTTCGTTTTGACGGACGTGGCCCGCTTGTTGGGCTATTAATTTTACTGACCATAGTTTCAGGTTTTTTTGAATTTCAGCGTTTACAACTCAGTACGGCAATGCCGATAGACGCGCGCGTCAAGAAGGTCGAAGTGCTGCAGAAGAACGGAGAACTGGTTGTTGGTTTGGAGTTAAGTGATGGGGCCGAGGATTTCCGCTGGCTTAATCCGTGGAATTATCAACTCAAATTAAGAGACAAGGAATTGTCAGCAGAGCGAGTTGTAGTTTCCGATAGTGATGGCAAGGTTCTAGAACCAGAAAGTCTTGCTCCTCATGCAGACCCATTATTAGTCTATTTATATTTTGTTAATGTCCCCGGTGTTACGGGCGATGACTTTGAAGTTAACTATCCGGGCACTAACTCCAAGCAAAGCGTAGTCTTGAAAGATAAATTACCCTGATTTAAGTTTGCGCATAAGCGATTAAATAAATTCCAGAGACAATTAAGCCCGAACCAATCAATGTAAAGATATCAACTTTTTCCGAGAGAAAAAGATAGGCAGCAAGTGCAATCAATACGTAGCGTAATGCTGAAATAGCATTGGCATGGGTTAAACTTTGGTCACTAAGAATCGCCGCCCAGATTAAGCCCGAAATGACCCAGGACAGAAAAGAGCTGATGCCCCAAAAACTAACTAGCTGTGCGCTATAATTCTCAGGGTGCGCACCGTGCATTGCAATCTTCAGACCGATATGGCCATAGACTGTTGTTATAAAAAATAAGGTCCAAACTAATAATGTTCGATCTAGATTTGGCATAGTATTACCTCGCGTGGGCAGTTGTAGCGAATTGGAATGCTATCGTGCAGTCCTCTGCTGACAATTAATAAAGTCTCGCCGACTCGAAAACGAAGACCATTCCAGCGAAAAAAGAAAGCTCCTGGATACAAAAGCTCATTTTTTTCTTGAAGAACACATTGACTCCCATGCAAATGCCCCGCAAGAACAAGTTTAAAATAATCCTTAGGAGCCCGCATAATCTCAGAAGGATCATGCAGGCATAAGATGTTAAAGTCTTTGTTGCTATAACTAGCTTGGGGATTTCCGGTAATTAGTAAACGAGTTGTTACGCCTTGGATCTCAAGCACACCGTCTTCCAGCCAAATCCCACCTGCAGCCTTAATAATATTTTTTAAACGATCAAATCCCGCAATACGATCATGATTTCCAGACACGACTCCCCATGGAATATTTTTGGGCAAGGTACTCAGGAGCTCTTCTAAAAGCTCCCAAGCTGGAATCCAATCTAATAAATCACCACCAAAAAGAATCACATCAGCTCGAACACTAGCGATTGTTTCGATCAGCTGAGAGACTAGACGCTTACTACCGGGTGCTCCTAAATGCAGATCGCTTAAGAAAAGGATTGATCTGCCAATATGACGCGAAACCGTCTCCCGACGAATAGTAATATCGTTAGTGCAGAAAATATCTAGCCTGGGGCTTAGTTCTGCTTGCACAACTCTTCCTCCACACGTAAACGTTCGTACCAAACGATAATCGCTAAGCAACCAATACACCAAGCGCGGACGAAATTGCCTCGACGAAGTGGAGCACGAAAGAAACCTCCAAAAATCATAGTTGCAGCAATCGGAATTACGGTGAGCATGACTTTTACAGTTCCACCGGCTTGATTGGATAGTTTTAGACTGCGCTTCCAAATTTCAATTTCTCCTCCTTCTAATAACAAGGGAAAAAGAAAAACCATTTGCGCTTCTAGTGCATAAAAGACCAGAGCAAATATAATAAATTGACTTAAGTAACCTAACGGCGAAGCTAGTAAGGCAAAGAGTAGAGCTCCTACTAAGCAAATTGTATATTTAATAATTCCGTAATAAGCCCAATTAATATTTTGCTCAGGTAAAGCCCTATTTCTTAAATGTTCAAGCCAACTTTTCATCCATCGTGCTCCAGATGAAAAATCCGCCCGAGCAGGCTCAAGCATTGAATGGTCATATAATTCGCTGATGCTTGTAAACATTAGACGTAGATCCAGTGCAGCCACGCTAGAAACGCAATGCCATTTCCAAACACTAGCATGCGATGGAACAAAGTCTCTAAGGGGCGACAACGTTTCAAATGAAACTGAAATTCGTCGTAACAAATGAGAGTCGTGGTATAGAGCAGAATCACAATAATCGGGATCAGAAATTTCCCAGGTTCAGGGGTAACGCTTGCCCAAGCCATGAGGACAAAAAGCGGCACCCCGCCCGTGCCCAAAGCCAGTAAATGACTTTTATGTTCGTTGGGTCCTGAAGCTACATAGAGTCTGTGAAACACCCAATCACAAACTCCGCCGATTGTGGCAATCACTCCAAACAGTATGATGATATAAAATTCTACCGATAAATTTTTTAATAAATTAGACGGGACGGAGATAATCTCTAAGTGTATGCCTAATAAGAGCACCCCAAAACCCACCGCCGGAGCAAACAGCAAAAGCAAGCTTACCAAATTACTAAACGAAGATGATTTCTGATTATGCTTTAAGGTTTGTTTGGCGGCATAGGTCTGGAAGTGATTGCTGGCTGCAATGCGTCGTAAGGCATCAACTGTCATAACTGCTCTCCTGTAGGCAATTGGGAAGATAAATTGGGATCTGATTTGCTATTGATAAGAATTTTAACCAGGACACCACCTGCTACGCCCATAGGTAATGTTACCCACCATGTGATAGCCAGGCAGCCAATGGGAAATATTGCAATGCTCTGTAAACCTCTGAGAATAGCTGACCATGCAATGTCTCCACCACAACTATGAACATTGGAGTTGAATAGACATATGACTGCCCATCCGATCGACATCAACGCTCTGAAGCATGGAAGTATGATGCCGCCCGCAAAAGTACTCAATAAGGCAACTACGATTCCTTCACCAGCTGCCTTACCAATCGTTGTTTTCAGAAATTTATTTGCGCGACGCCAGCCGATAACTCCTGCTGCAATAATTGCCGGAATAAACATTATCAGAATTCCGCGCATTTCAGAAAATTCACGAAAATTAGTTGAACTCGTTCCAACTCCCACCGAGAGCAGAAAAAGAATTGTGGCGCCTAGGGCGGCTGCACTAAAAATCAGCGCCGATGTTAATTTTGCGCTATTCATTTGAATTACCTCGCAATCTCCAATAACACCACGAAGCTGAATACAATGCTAATCCGGTTGCTCCACCAATCGGCAGAGAAATTGGGGTAACGAAAAGCGCGCCAAACACGCCGAAGTATATACTGCAAAAAATTATGAGAAAGGCTTCTTTTAAAGAGATTAGATAAGCAGTTTCATCCAAACGCATTTCCGAGCCGGAAAGATAAAAAGAAAACCCACCTCCAAATGCGCTAATAATTGTAACTAGAAACCCGAGGGCAATAGCTTTTATCCACGGAAATTTTCTTTTTAAATTGGTCGCGGCAAGAATGGACCCTGCCAGAAAACCTCCAGACAAGAAAGCCATGCCGAGGATAATTCCTATAACAGGCTTAGAGAATAGTGGGCTAAAATCATCTGTCGCCGCAACGTTTGACGGAGGAAGAAACTTGTATATATCAAGTGCATAGTAAGCAGCAGCAAAAAAACTTGTTCCCGCAATTGCAAAACGTAATAGATAACCTTTGGAAAACGTCATACACCCTCACTTACTACCCTTCTTCAAGAACTGAACCACGCTCTCCAATGCGTTTATGTATTGGAGCAATTCCTTCTCTCCTTTTTTAGAAATTTCATAGGTCGTGCGTGGCTTGCGATTGATAAATTCTTTGTTTACAGCGACAATTCCTGCTGCTTCTAATTTGCGCATGTGACTAGAGAGATTGCCCTTGGTTAACGCAAGGGCACTTAACAATTCATTGAATTCAACTACCGATTTGGCTTTGGCCAAATAAGTCACAATTGCTAGGCGCACTCGATCGGCCAGTAGTGAGTCTTGCGCAATAATTGTTTCAAATGACATCGTTACAATCCTTAAGCGTTTGTCGTTACGGGACCTGCGTGTTTTAGGGTCCAATACAGGGAACTAGTGGCAATCGTGGCAAAAACTGCGCAAGGAAACCAAAGTTGCGGGTCTGCTAAATAAAACTGCAAAGCGGCCAAGAGCATGCAAACAATGCCCAGGCCAATGCTGATGCGCACAGGAAAAATAAATAGTCGACCTTGAAACAAATAGTCACCGGTAAAGACTAAAAGTAGGGGAGCAATCCACTCCGCCTGTCCAGCAAAAATAAAAAGCGAAAAAATAATAAATTTAACTAGTAGGTCGGAAAATAATCCTAGATTTCTTAAGTAAGAAAAATAGCGTGAGATATAACTATCTAAGTCTTCTTCTTCTTTCTTTGCAGTAATTTCGACCATCACAAATAGCGCGCAGCACAACACAAAAAGTCCTGCTGCGGTTTGTAGTACGCCGATTTTTTGGACAATGAAATTATTCTTAGACAGAAGTAGTAGCGCTGTTTGACTGTGATTAGTGACTAATTCTAAAATGCAAAACGCAAAAGCAAGTATCGACGCTAGGCCGAGAATGCGACAACGTAACTTATTTGTTGCCGCAGAAATTTCTCCGAAGACCCCGGCGGTTTGATTGCCATCTCCAGTTCGTTCTAACACTTGGCGAATCAGAGAAATATCTTTGATCGCCTGCTCAATCACTTCTTGACGCTCCATATGCTCATCTCCATTAGTCTCTCAGACTAGTCTGTATTGCAAACTAATTTGCACTAAAGTTATGCTAAAGTCAATAAAAAGCGTGCTTTAATAAAAAATATATGGTTATATGCCAGACAGAATATGGCATATAACTGGTAACTTATTGATATGAATCAGGAAATTAATTTTTCAAACGCTGCAAAGCGAGCACTTTTCGGGAAATCACAAGAGCGACAATCCGCTGCTAAGGATCCGGACCGGCATTTGCGTGTAAAAGTCACAATGAATCTCGATGGAGACATCGTGCGTTTTTTTAAAGAACAAGCCGACGAAGAAGGGCTTGGCTATCAGGTTTTAATTAATCGCGCATTGCGTGAGTTTATCGATGGGGGAAAGCCAGCCAAACTTGCTCAAGATGTAATTAAAGAAATCCTTGCCAATCCAGAATTATTAGCGCAGCTTCGCGGCACGGAATAATTAATACAAACTGGTTTCATGACTGAAGTAGCTTCAGATCAAGCAATAAAAATTTTTAGTGACGGAGGATCGCGCGCCGAAGGCGCTGCATCTGCATGCTTGTTTTATGCGTCAGATTCTGCATTGCCGATTAAAATCGGAGCATACCTGGGAAATGCCACTAACAATGAAGCAGAAATTATTGCAGCCCTTTTAGGGTTTGCTTTACGACCTTTGCTCGAGCCAGCCTCGCCAACTGTTTTTTGGACATCCGATAGCGAGTATGTCCTTAAAAGCGCAACTCAATACATCCACACCTGGCAAAAAAACGGCTGGAAGACAGCCGACAAACGCAAGGTAAAAAACCTCGGACTTTGGCGCGTCTATCTTGAGTTAGCTCGTGGAGTTGAGATTAAATCTAAATTTGTCTACGGACATTCTGGTCATGATGAAAATGAAGTGTGCGACAGCTTTTGTTCGTTTTTGATCCAAAACCCACCGAGCGATAAACAGGTCTATTTCACGGATGGCCTGAGCTTAGACCCTTGGTATGTTGTTGACCTGCGAGACGAGTTGGAGTTTTTGCGACAGAACGAAGAGGGCGCAGTTGAAGCAAAAGACCAGATCCTTGCAAAGATTTCTAACACAGTTTCGTCTGGTAATAAGGTCGATCAGGACCAACAACTATTGCGAGAAGCCCAAGGGGCAGTTCTCAAGGTGCTAGACCGTTTTAAGAAATATCCCGACTCGCACCAGCAGTTGCATCAATTTTTGCAGCAAGTTAGAGAGACGCTAAAATAATTCCACCATAGCGTTTGGCAAAAAATGCTATGGAATTAAAATCACCTTGCCAAACTGTTCTCCACGCTCGAGCTTTTCATAGCCAAATCGACCTTCAGCTAGTGGAATTTCTGAGTCAATTACGGGACGCACCTTCTTAGTCCAAATCGACTGCTCAAGCATTTCCTTGAAATCTTGCGCGCTGCCCATTGTTGATCCGAGGATGCTTAATTGCTTGGTGAAAATTAAACGGTTGTCAAATGTTACTACCGGTCCGGAAGTATTACCCACAGTTACAATCCGGCCACCACGACGGGCAGAGCGAATCGACTGCACGATAGTTTTTGACCCTACGTTGTCGACAACGACATCTACTCCACGCCCATTAGTTAAACTGCGCACTTCACGGCTCCAATCTGGATTAGTAGTGTAGTTAAGCACGTGGTCTGCTCCGAGGGCACGGGCGTTAGCCATTTTTGCCTCAGTACTTGTCAAGGCAACCACTTTTGCGCCAAAGAACTTTGCAAGTTGCACAGAAAAACTATTTACGCCCCCACCAGCGCCAACAATTAATACCGTCTCGCCGGACTGTAGGCGCACACGGTGCTTAAACATGCGCCAAGCAGTTGTGCCGACCAGTAACGGTGCAGCACCTTCAGAAAAAGAAAAATCTTTTGGAAGAGCAACCAAGTTCTTGAGAGGCACAGCGGCATACTCAGCAAAACCACCCCAGGAACTTTCCCCAATCACACGATAATTCGGACTAACACTTTCTTCGCCGGATCTTGTCCATTCATCTTCGCCAATCACGTATCCCGGGCAAACTACGACACGGTCTCCAGTGCGCCAGCCAAAGGCCTTTTTCGGAAGCTCAACAATCTCACCAGCGATGTCGGATCCACCAATGTGCGGCATTGGCAACTTCAACTCTGGCCATCCTTTTAATACCCACACATCAAGATGATTCATCGCACAGGCGCGAACCCGGATTAACGCGTGGTCATCAGTAATTTTAGGATCGGAGACAGAGCCGAATTTTAAAGCATCAAAACTGCCGTGAGAGTTAAAGTGCAAGGCTTTCATTAGGCCACCTTCTTGCTGACTAGAATGATCGTTCTAGTCAGTAGATATAGCAGCGCATCAGGAGTTAAGAAAGAGGCGTCTCGCTTGTGTCGTCCGACGCAGCTTTGGCGGGGATTTCTCTTAAAACTGCTCTACAAATCAGCTGACCTTCCAGCCGGAGTCGGCAGAGCCGCGAAGCTGTCCACCTTCGGCAAGGCTACGGCGGACAGCCTTCGCTTTCTAACTAGCTTGCCAGCCGGAGTCTCCGAAGGAGCGAAGGCTGGAGCCCACGTCGAGGATGCAGAGTTAACCTGTCCCGGCCAAGCCGGGACGGTTCAATCCTTGACTTGCACCTGTGGTGATTTTAGATGTTGTTGGAGCCCACGTCGAGGATTGAACTCGAGACCTCTTCCTTACCAAGGAAGTGCTCTACCACTGAGCTACGTGGGCATATAATGTAAATTCTGGCGAATTACTTGGTCAAGAAAGCGCCTCCGCTCCTCATTTATTTCTATATAAACTCCGGTGCTCAGCACTTTCTTTCCTCGTCCTTCATCCAGACTTTGCATTATATGCTCTATCTAAAAAAGGAAGAGATTTGGAGAGAGAAGGATTCGAACCTTCGAAGACGTGAGTCAACGAGTTTACAGCCCGTCGCGTTTGGCCACTTCGCTATCTCTCCATATGTAACTAGCTTCAACTATCTGTCCACCTTCGGCAAGGCTACGGCGGACAGCCTTCGCTTTTTAACCGGCCTGCCAGCCGGAGTCGGCAGAGCCGCGAAGGCTGGAGCGGGAGACGATAGACAAGTACAAACACTTGTCAGACTCGTAGTAATACTTGTCATTGCCTAAGCAATGACGGAGTTCGAGTCTCATCTCCCGAATCACAGTTAGAATATCCACCTAACCAATGGAGCGGGAGACGAGACTCGAACTCGCGGCCCTCAGCTTGGAAGGCTGATGCTCTACCAACTGAGCTACTCCCGCACTTCTTAAATATATCTAAGCTGGCGATGGCCGAAAAAATAAATGGGCGAACCCGTTCCGGGGTCAAGTCCCATCGCTCTCTAAGTGCCATCGACAACAAATATATCTAAGCTGGCGATGGGACTTGAACCCGCAACCTACTGATTACAAATCAGTTGCTCTGCCAATTGAGCTACGCCAGCAAAGGTGGGCCAAGCTAACAAACACATTTTCCCGGGTCAAACCCCTAAATTTTAAGGCCAAATTAGCGAGTTTTATACGAGATCCTCGTAGGCTTGACCTGAAAAATTGCCTCAGTAGATAGGTTTTTCAGCTTGAATACTAAATTTCCTCGCAGCATCTGTCGATACTTATAAAGATATAAGGTGAGCGAAAGTGAATATGCTGGTCAGAATTTCTAACAGAAAACTTGGACAACGCGGCGTTGCTTTTACTGAACTCGCCTCAGCTATGCCCTTTCTTACATTATTAGTGATGGGCGTAATTGATTTTGGCAGAATGATGAGCTCATACGTTAACGCAACGCAAGTCGTACATGAAGGCGTGAGAACTTCAACGAAAATGGCAAGTTTGGAGCCCTGTGTTGAGCAGGGTAATCATGGAAATTTAGGCAACACGCCCGGAAGTCAATTTTGCAATCAAAAAATGTGGAAGAATTTGTGGACAATTGAGTCAGAAGAAAAGTGCAATAAGTTGCTCGGCGGATGCCCAAAAAATCAATGGTTCATTCAGCGTAGAATGGTACAGCTATTAAGACTCTCTAAATTGCCAATTGATTATAGTCCTGAGAATCTATCGATTGCGACTACTTTTGCGGGTGAAGATGGTGATAATACAGTAGCAGCAACAATAACCATGCGCTATCTGAATTTCTTTTCATTGGCTGATGGGGTGCCGATGACAGTTACGTTTGAAGCACCGTACCTTTATGGTGGTGGCAATGGTAGTACTGCTTGGCGACAAGGCGAAATGGCCGGGCGTGCAATGGCCGATGACTTTGGCGAAATGGTTGCCCGTCCTGACGAAGGAGACGTTGTCGGAGATCCAGGAGTGCCATTTCAGCTTGATTTTTAATCATCAGAATACTTTATTGCTTTGCTTGCTCCAGCTCTTTTAGTAAAGAACGATCATGGCAAGTAATGAGAATCAAATTCAATCTGCGCATACTACCCGTGGTATCGTGATACTCGAATTTGTCTTTGTATTTGGATTCTTTATCTTAATTGTTGTCGGCCTTGTCGATTTTGCACGCTTGATGACAGCGCAAACTATTCTCTCCAAAGCTACTCAAGAGTCGATTAATCTAGGATCTAAACTCCCAGATTTGGCAATTGATTCTCGAGGTAAGGATCCAAATAAGAAGGAGGATCTCGTTGAATTAAAAAAGCTTGAATCAGCTCGGCGCTTTGCTGTTAGTGAGGTAGTAAATAAAGCGTTAACTGGAATTTTTTCCACCGATGACGATGCTTGGGCAAGATTGCAGCGATTTTGCTTTCCCGGTGCTAAAACTGATTGCGATGACGTTTTAAATGCTGCCGTGGTAAGGCCCGGAGAAAGTGCCCGGACCGTGAAAGAGGAAGAAGAATATAATTTTGTTCACCCGACATTGTGTCCGAAAACTGGAAAATGTGATGGGGGAAAGCGCATTACTGATTCCGATTCATATGACGCAATACTGTTAAATCATCCCTATGCAGTTGTCACTCGCGGGACTATTAAAACGTTTTTGCCAATGGTTGGACCGATTACCCTAGAAGGCCTTTCTTATGGGTTTAAAGAATATTTACCGCTAGGATCATATCCGGAACATTTTGAGATCCCCCCTCCAAGTTCATCGAGTTCATCAACTGCTTCTTCTTCTGGTGGGACTTCATCGAGTAGTGCCTCATCTTCGAGTTCTAGTAGTTCTTCGAGTAGTAGTTCCTCTTCAAGCAGCTCTTCTTCAACGAGTGGTGGCTCCAGCTCGAGTAGCAGCGCGAGCAGCTCTGCTAGTTCGGCGTCAAGTTCAAGCAGCACATCTTCGACCAGCGCTTCGAGTTCTGCATCGACGAGCGCAAGTACCTCTGCTTCATCTAGCGCATCTTCCTCGAGTTCAAGCAGCACTAGTAGCTCTTCAAGTAGTAGTTCCTCAAGTAGTAGTTCTTCTTCGTCTTCAAGTGGCGATCTGGAATGCAAGAACGCCTCACATTGCAGTCACATGACCGAGAAATGTTGCGCAAGAGGTATGGGTGTAGCTTGCGTTAAGGGAGTTTGCCTGTGTGATAGTGCTGCAGAATGCGAGAAAAATAATGGGTCAGCCTCGTCTACAAGCGCTTCTTCCAGTGCAAGTTCAAGTACCTCGACTTCAAGTTCTACATCAAGTTCAAGCAGTTCAAGTAGCTCAAGCAGCAGTTCGACCTCGAGCTCAAGTTCCGCAAGCAGTAGCTCTGCAAGTAGCAGTTCATCGTCCTCCTCCAGTTCATCGAGTTCGACAAGTAGTGGTGGAAGCTGCACGAATTCATTGCAATGTAACTATTTGTACAGTGTTTGCTGCGCCGATGACAGTCTGCCAGCGTGTATCAATGGACGCTGCCAATGTGATCAAGGTAGCCCCTGTGGTGGAGGATAATTGCTGTGCGCCGATATAGAGTAGACCAGTCTGGGGTAATACTGATTTTAACGGCGCTCCTTGCGTTTGCGATGTTAACGCTTGTAGCACTAGTGATTGATATCGGGATCTTAAGTAGTTCGAGTTCTCAGCAGCAGCGACAAGCGGAGTATATCGGCCTTGCTGCATTATATGAATATTCACGAACAGCTGCCGATGAGAATGGTTCACTTCTACCGAAAGTGAACCGTGCCATTACTCGCGCCAATTATATTGCTGGTAGAAATTCAATTGTTGGACTTCCGGGAGTGGAAAATGCAAACCTCTGTGGACAAATCTCTGAAGAAGGCACTTGCGCGAAAGAGCCAGCTAATACTAATGGCACAATTGTTTTCGGGCGCTGGTATCCCAGCCGACCAAGTACTTGTAGCGAAAAGAAAGGAAAGGCCTGCCCTTGCGGGGTCGCAGCAACGCCGTGTTTTCTGGAAATTCCAGCTAATGATTTAAAAACTAAATCAGCAAATGCTGTAAAAATTAATTTTCAAACTGCTAACCAAAACCCAATCCGCACATATTTTGCTCGTGTGATTGGTTCAAACGAGCACTTATTGTCCAGCTCTGCGATTGTGACAATGGTTGCCAGGCACATGATGTTTTTGGTTGATTTATCTTCATCCGTTGATAATGAAACGCATGCTCCTGCCGCAACGCCTCCCCCCGACCCAAATTACGCAAAATCTGAATCGGCATTTGCGATCGATCCAAGCGGTGGGTTGGCTGCGTGTGCGAGTGCAAATTCGAATCCCTGTATTGATGCCAATTTGGGGGATCCTGAGTGTTTGATGCTTGGACCGAATGGGTCGGCTAATCCGAATAATTTACAAAACAAAACTTATTACGGAATGAGTCGACGCCGTGCCAGTTGTGCGGATGCGTATTGCAACGAGACTTGGCGACACTTTAGGGACGATTATCGCTGCCAAATTGTGGATGGTAAGCTTTATTTATTTGATGAATATCGTCACGCCGGAACACATTTGGGGCCTTCACCCTTAACTCCGATTTTAAATGGCATTCAACAAGCTTTGGATGAGTTTGAAAGCCGCGGAGTTCCATCAGATCGCGTCGGGGCGATTGGTTTTGCCAGCCCGCGAGAGTTAAATGCCCAGATCTTCTCGATTCGAGAAATCCCGATGTCGCCAGTTGATACAAGCGACGGTTCAAACTTTAGCCGCTTGCGACAAATTACAGACCCAGAAAATATTCCCGAGCAAATGAACGGCTTATTTTTTCCAATTCCGACATCGACATACACAGATGGGCCAGGTTTACTGGAGTACGTAGCGACTAAGTTTGCTGAAGCAAAGCTTGAGGAGGAGTCTTCGGATCGCATTATTTATTTCACTGACGGATTATTTAATTGCATCAAAGCTGGTAGCGTTGGTGCTCCACCATTCGATCGACGTTGCCGCAATAGTGCCGAGTTTGTTGCGCGTTCGATCTGGGAGTCAGGTCAAGTCGTAACCAATTCGCTGATGCAGTCACGCATCACTTTGGATATGTTTTTATTTGGTAACAGTAGCGTAGGGCCGCATACGATAGTCTATAAGGATCCAGTTGCGGGCAACAGTCAGGCAGCTTGTGTAGATGATGATGCGGCAAGGCAGCTTGGCTTGTCTTGGGTCAACGCTAGTCCTGGCTTAGATTCGGCCAAGGGATTTCCTTATTCCCCTTCTGATGGATTGCTCAATGCTTGGGCGAATAATCAAACGATATATTTTGCTAACTCGCTCTATGATTATTTTGTGAAGGATACCGGAGGGATTTGGGTGCCAATTCGCCCGTGTTGGGATGAAGGTGCTGGTTGTGTGAACCTCGTTGATGAATATCGCTATAACTCTGACTGCGATCATTTCTTTAACCAAGGTCGCACGCGTTTCTTAAACAATTCTTCATGTATTCCTGGTGGTGGCGGACAAATTCCGAGTGGCTGTCGATTACAGTTTGATCCGTTCGGGCGTTCCGTTGATGATCAGGTTACAGCTGGGATGGAAAAAATACTGAACAACAACCCGCTTGTAGTTGTCACAGAGCGTAAGCCTGAGGTTGAAGAGCAGATAGACTCTTAACGCTGAGATTGAAGCATTAATTTAAGCAGTGACCACCCATAGGCAAAGCAGGCAAATTTCAAATCGATATGCGATTTGCCAAATTTTCTTGCGTGTTCGTGTGTGGGAACTTCGCTTACACGGAATCCATATTGGAGGGAACGCACAATCATTTCTTGTTCAATTGTGGTGCTGTTTTCTTGAAGATTAAGTTTTTTTAATACCTCTGTCTTGAGTGCGCGAAACCCATTCTGACTGTCGCTTAAGCGCACTTTAAATTTCCAGTTGATACAGGCTGTAATAAATGAGCTGCCCGTGAGCCGAAAAAATTCGTCAAAGCCGCCGTGCAGCTCACTTGAACCTCCCAGTAATCTCGATCCGCCGACATGATCGCACTGATCGTCAAGTAACGGTTGGATTAATCGCGGGATGTCTTCTGGGTCGTGCGATCCGTCGGCATCAATGAAAACTGTGATCGCTTGTTGTAAATGCTGAATCGAACATCGGATTGCATCACCTTTGCCACGTTTGTTATCGAGGATTATTTTTGCTCCCAGATTTTCAGCAATTCGCCTTGTTTGGTCAGTTGAATGGCCATCAACTACAATAATTTCAGACGCATAACGCTTAACGCCAAGGATTACCTCCCCGATACTCTGAGCTTCATTTTTAGCAGGAATGACAACTGAAATTGGCAACACGTTTGGTACATTTCCTCAACTGATTGCCTATGCTACCAGAAGTCTATGCTTTTTCGCTACTTAAGCTTTGCCTCCAAAATATTTGCTGCAAATCGACGCCAGCTAAGCAAGCCGTTTAAGTTAACTTACGTTGTAACCAAAGAATGTCATTCTAAATGCCTTAATTGTGATATTTGGAAGGTGAAGCCTCAGCACGAGCTCACTTTAGAAGAAGCCAAGCAAGTGGCTCGCAAAAATCCCTATTTCTCTTGGATTGATTTTACTGGAGGTGAGCCTACCGATCGGGAGGACTTTGTCGATCTAGTCGATACCTTTAATCGCAATCAACCCAAACTGCTATTAATACACTTTGTGACCAATGGACTTAAGCCCAAGCGGATTGTTGAGATGACAAAGGAGCTGCTTGGTCGTGGACTTCCCAGATTGACTGTTAGTGTTAGCATTGATGGTCCACCGGCAGTTAACGACCAGCTTCGTGGCATTCCAAAAGATTTTGAGCGGGCAACGGAGACTTTAAGGTTGTTACGCCAGTTAAAAGGCTTAGATGTTTATGCCGGCATGACGTTGTATGCTGCAAATACGGAATTGGTTTTTGCTACAGTGAGCGCAATCAGTGAAGTCGTTCCCGGTTTTACACTTGAAGATTTACATGTGAACATCCCCCATATCTCGGGACATTTTTATGGTAACAATGATCGCGTTTTAACAGTCACTGAGCAAATGACAAGAGCGATTAACGATCTTGAGAGAGTAAGAAAGTTTAGAATTAGCCCACTGCGGATTGTTGAAGGAATATATCGCAAGAAAATTAACAATTATCTACAAACCAAAGAATGTCCTGAGGATTGTGCGGCATTGATGTCTTCCGTTATTTTGTCTGAAACCGGAGTTATTTATCCCTGTTTGATGTGGGATGAGCCTTTAGGAAATGTGCGTGATACGGATTATGATATACTACCGCATCTACGTTCAGGACGTGCACGGGACTTGCGTGAAAAACTACTCAAAAAGGATTGTGCAAATTGCTGGACACCTTGCGAAGCATTTCCCACGATTTTATCGAATTGTTTGCGAATCAATCAGCGGTAAAATACTAAAGGGCATTTGCTATGATTCAACGCGAAAATCAAATGTGGTTGCTCGAGTATATTGATATATTTGATCTTAAAATTGTACAAACCAGCTGTTATGACATTGAACTCGAAGCGATCATGATACTGACGATATTGGGTTCTTTTAATACTGAATGAATCGCCTGCCTTTGCTTGAATTGTAAATTCATAAGCATCGTCAGCATCAATTTCAATAATCTGTTGACCTTGATCTAGTTTTATATAACCCTCCAGCAACATACTCATATAAGCATATTTGCTATGCGGGTTTGCGCGGTGGATATTAAATTCTTGCAGTTTAGGAGTGTCATAAAACAAACATGCAGAGTCGAGGATAAAGCTGTCATATTGCACGGTAAATGACTCTGTTTCGTAAAGTGTTGCTTTAATACCATGAGCATACTTGCTATCGAATTTTTCCCCAACAGCCAAAGTCCACGTGTTTGCTAAGTCATTAGTTGAGTATGAGGAAGGAGCAGGCTTAACTTTCGAGAAATTATTTTTTATTTCTCTTCCCGCCAGAAAAACACCGCTATAAAAAGCAAGACAAGCTAAAAGAATTATTAAAATATTTTTATTCACAGAGCCTACTCTTGATTCCCGCACTGAAATGACCACACCTGGATTGGTTTCTCTCGCCACGGTGTTAACAGTGCTTGCCTAGAGTAGAGCAAGCTGAACTCGCAGCGTTCTCTTTTATGAGAATAAAATTTCACATTTTCAATTGCCGGCACATTACTTGCTGGGATTGCATCACGACGTGATCCTGAAACGACAATGCAACCGTGTGATTTATCCCAGTAATCTGCATCAGGTGTAAAAAAGTTGATCTTCGCAATTCTTTCCCATCCATACGAAAAGCGCAGCATTGCTAAAGCGTCTGCATCAGTATAAATCTCCTGAGCAGGACATTGTTTTTGATGACGAGCTAAATATTCTCCTGCCTTTGTAAGATCGCTTGCACGATCATGGAAATTAAAACCTAAATTTGCGGCACTATATCCCGAGACCCCGATACTGATTAGGACTGCAAGATAAAATATATTACTAGTGAGTTGTGAAATTCGCGCAGAAAAATCAATAAATGTTACTAAGCTAATCACTCCAAGTGGTGCCAAGCAGTCAAGATATCTCCACAGTCGCCCTGTAAAAAGATTGGGCAAGTAGTAAGGGTAAATCCGGTCGGGCCAATAATTTATAAAAGCATAGATTGCTAAAGTTGTAGTTATTGCAACACAGTATGCAATGAAGTTTGTCGCAGATAAATTTATTTTAATTTGCTTTCGATGCTGATAATCTAGAAATGGGATCAAAATTATACTTAAGGAAAGAATATATGCATACAAAGCACTTTGCATGAACCAGATAAAAAATTCCGGCGCGGGATAAAAAAGCAGATCGAAGTAACGTCTTAAATCATTGCTCGTATCGTATTTTCCAAGAAAGTAATCCGCAGGAATTGGGTAATCAAATACGCTAAACTCTCCCCAGTAATTGCCTATCCAGCTTCCAGTGTGAAATTTGAAAAAAAATTGAACAAAAAAGATTGGAAGGAAAAAGCAAAAAATATTTAAAATCATTTGCTTATTTGTGTAAATGCTCCAGAAAGGTTTTATTCCAGGATGAATTAAACGAAGTAAAACTGTTTCAGCAATAAGCCAAAATGCGGTGATTGGTAACCCACTGATTTTTGTAGTGTAGCAAAGTGCTAAAGCTAGTCCTGAGCAGAGCGAGGCTAATGTTTTTGAAACAGCACTTTTTGCACACAGTGTGTGGCGATAAAAAAGCACAGAACATAAGCTCCATGTTATCAACGGGATATCATTAGCAATCACTCCTGAGTCAATTACGAGTGAAGGGTGAAAACAGATCATTAAGCCCGCTAGCAATGCATAACTTTGATTATGCAGTAAAGGCTTGCAGTAAAGCATTGTCAGTGGGGCAAGAATTGAACCCATTAATATTGGGTAGACTAAGAGGCCGAAATTATTCCATCCAAAAAGTTTAATCGTGGTGCCAATCGGTGCATACATTGCAATTCTCGACTCAGCTTGGCCTAAGAGTTTAACCTGCGCGAAACCGCTATGGACATAATTATCTATTACCCTGAGCCAATAACCGTCATCACCAAGAACAAGTCCCGTGGCAAAAAAAACTCTTAACGCCAATGCGAGGGTAAAGACTATTAACATTAAAATTGTAAACTTAGAGACTTTAACTGGCACAAGTGGATAATTATTTGATATGAGCTAATTTTAACTTTAGTAAAGTATATCAATTATGGCTGCCATGCGTCTAGATTCATTAACACAAAGTAAACAGCCAGCTGATAATGTATTAGGAATTTGGGATGGTCATGACGCTGGGGCATGCCTTGTAGCGAATCAAAATATTTTGGTGGCAATTAATGAAGAACGCCTGAGCCGTAGGAAACTTGAAATTGGATTCCCTAAATTAAGTATTTTGGCAGCGCTCGAACAGGCCGGCTTAAATCCAGCTGAGATTACAGCTGTGGCAATTTCTACGACCGATCCTGCAAAAACTCTTAGTCGATCTTTCCCGGCTTTAAAGGAAAATTATTATCAACTACGTCGGCGCAAATGCGACAAACCATTTTTTTTAACCGCTAGGCGCAACTGCAAATCTTTGCTCACTGCTCTACCCGCCTTTTCTTTTGGTGAAAAAATATCAAGGCAATCAATCCGTGCTGATCTTTGTAAATTGGGATTTGCAAAAAGCACGCCAATTATTTTTTACGATCATCATGATTCGCATTTAGCTAGCGCGCTATATACATCTGGGTATTCAGAATGCGCCGTATTGTCGCTAGACGGAGTTGGTGACGGAATTTCAGGGAAGGCCTGGGATGTGAGAAACCAGGAAATAAAAAAAATTACGCAAATTAATGCATGCAATTCGCTAGGTCTGTTTTATGAATATGCAACAACATTGCTCAACATGCGCGAGCTTGAAGATGAGGGTAAGGTTATGGCGCTAGCTTGTTACGGCGTGCCACAAGCTAGTAATCCACTCAAAGAATTTTTCGTAATTGAGGATTTGAATGTTCAGGCAAAGTATCCAGGATTTTCGCTCTATCGACAATTGGAAAAATTATTCTGGAAAACTCCAATCGAACAATTTGCCTGGATGGTGCAGGATGCAGTCGAGTATCATGTGCTGAAATTAATTAGAAATTTATTAAAATTTACCAAGCAAGCTAATTTAGCTCTAGCTGGAGGCGTTTTTGCTAACGTCAAGCTAAATCTGTTAATTCGCGAGCTCCCTGAAGTAGAGCGCTTATGGATTTTCCCGCATATGGGCGATGGCGGATTGGCTGCTGGTAGCGCATTGCTTGCGGCTGGTCAGGGCACTACTGCACGCAATCAGCAGCAAATGACAAACCCTTTTTTAGGAACAAACATTGGAGCTCCTCCGGCTATCTCAACAATAAAAAAGATTGCAGATTTAATACTCCAAGACGAAATAATTTTTTGGTGTACAGGGGCAATGGAATATGGACCAAGAGCTTTGGGCGCAAGGAGCATCATCGCCCGGCCAGATAGCACCAAGGTTCGTGACGATCTCAATATGAAACTTAAAAAGCGCGTCTGGTATCAGCCCTTTTGCCCGACGCTGCTTGCTAACGATGCGCATCAATTACTGGAGAACTATTATGGCGAAGAGTCGCTATTTATGACCTCGGCCTATCGTGTTAAATCAAACGCAGATTTGAAACTTGCTGGCGTGATGCATATTGACGGAACGTGTCGTCCACAGATTATTGCCGAAGAAAGAGTAGATCACCCTTTTTTTCCATTATTGAAAGAATTACGTCGGCTCTCTGGGTATGCCGTAATTTTGAATACGAGTTTGAATATTCATGGAGAACCAGTTGTCGCCTCTACTGAAGATGCGTTCAAGGCGTATCACGAATCGGATCTACGCTATATGCTTTGTGGCAATCAATTACATGTTAAGGAATGATCTTGTAATCTAAATGAATAAACAAAATCTAACACTTGGAATAATTCAGACAGTCACGGCGCTTCTGATCGCAGCAGCCTGGGCTGCGAGTATTTATTTTCTTTCTACCTTATCAAATTTCGAACTACGTACGAAGCTTGCAACGTTAACTGTTTGGACGATGCATGCTGCAACCCTCAGTCTTGTGATTGGTGGGGTCATGCTGATCCGTCGTGCTTATCAAAATCAACATCCACTGCTAAAGCGGAAAAACCTTCTAGGTATTTCACTTGTTTTATTCGGCTTATTCTTATTTGTGAGTTCGGTAGTACCCCGCACGAATAGAATTTATTTTGATGAACAGATTTTTGAAGGTATCGCGCTTTCGATTGCACATACCGGTAAAGCCTATATGATCAATCATGGTGAAGCTGAATTTGGTGCGCTACGTTCTTTTGCGCAAGAGTATAACAAACAGCCTGCAGGTTTTCCTTACCTTGCAGCACTTGGATTTCGATTGTTTGGCGCAGACGAAGCGATTTCCCATAGATTAAATAATTTATGTTATGTCTGTAGCGTTTTATGTCTCGGGCTATTGGCTTGGGTACTCACGCGATCTTTGATCGTTAGTGCATATGCAGCTGGATTTGCGGCTATCACTCCGATGTTTGCAATTTGGAGTAACACTGCAGCGACGGAACCAGCTGCGACTTTTTTTTGGATCTTGACTGCTCTTGCCGGCGTGGATTTTGCACGCCGGCAAGGTATAGCGGAAGCGCTATTTTTTTCTGGGGCACTCGGATTGAGTTTGTTTATGCGACCAGAGTCTGCGTTGATTCTCGGGGTGCTTGGAATAATATTAATCCCCCAAACTAGAACTCTCTTACGTATAAAATCGACTTACCTGTTGATCAATTTAGCTTGGCTTTTTGGTATGGTGGCACTAGCGCATTTATTTGCAGTGCGCGATGAGCCCTGGGGCAGCCCAGCTGATCGCTTTTCATTAGAAATTTTCCGGCAAAATTTCCCAATTAACTCCGCCTTTTATTTTAACAACCAAAGTTATCCTCTAGTTTTATCGATCCTAGCGATTTTTGGCTTGTTTGCCAGACAGTCGATACGCGCTCGTTGCTTGGGACTTGTTTGGTTTTTGTCGACCTGGATAATCTTTTTATTTTTTTACGCGGGGAGTTATGAGTATGGCGCGGATGTTAGGTTTTCAATTTTAACAACACCTGCTCTGGCTTTGCTTGCCGCTTTCGGAGCGGCGCAGATCGGAAAAATTAATTCTACTTTACATTATTTTATTATTGGCGTTTGCATGCTTTCATTCGTCTCGTTTTTGCCGCTAATGCGTGCAATCGGTCATGAAGCTGCAGAGGCAAGGTCCGACGTGGATACAATGCGCGAATTTGCAAAATCTTTACCACCGCGATCGTTTATACTCAGTCACGTGCCTGCGATGTGGCTAGTTTGGGGCAAAAACGCTGCTCAACTCAATATGGTGCAAAGTGATCCGGACTATGTCAGAGATACTTTACCAGAACGCTTCCCCGGGGGGGTCTATGTGCATTGGGGGCATTGGTGTAATGTGCCCGATTACAATCAGAATAAACCCTGCGAGGCTGCCGAGCAAATATTTGAAATGCAAATTTATCGTCGATATCAAGTAGATAACCATGATTTTAAAATACTAAAAATCGTTAAAGCTAAGAACTGATGCAAGTGCTCTTTAAGTCATTATTACCAATTTGTTTTTTACTTGAAGTACTTAGTGCTCAAACAGTGTTTGCGCAAATTGACCTCACATATTCCCTAGTAGTCAATAAACAAGGACTGAATGTTGAGTTTGTATTAAACGTGACAAACACAGGATCTGAAATTGCCTATGGCTTAAAACCAGAATTTACATTGCTAGATTCAACTGCCGAGTCAACAGTAAAGGATATCTACCCAACTCAAACAGTCGAGTTTAAAAACTCGCAAATCATGAGTCACCCTGCAGAAATTAAGCCCGGAGCATACCCGGTTTATGTATTAGTTAAATACTCTGATGTGTTAAGACGGGAATATGCTGCACGACTCATCGGAAAACTCCTAACTGCAATTCCAGAATTGCAAACGCCTTTTAAACTCGAAATCCTCAGTAATTCTATAACAGGTTACAGAGCACAGGTTACAAATTTAAGTTCCACACCTTATTCGATTGTGGCTAACCCTTTCCCAGGTAATTTGACAAA
The DNA here is from genome assembly GCA_016786595.1 of bacterium. Lineage (NCBI taxonomy): Bacteria > bacterium. The sequence continues at coordinate 289,893 of JAEUWB010000060.1, forward strand.
CTCAAACAAGCAGAAAATTTTAATGCCTAATTCTACTGCGGTATTTGAAGTGTCTTTAGAAAAGAAACTCAACGAGACAAATGACATTTTTTTCGTGATTTCAGGTGCAAACCAAACAGCGCATTTTTTTAATTTTCATGGACTTAAGCAACTTGAGGATGAGCATTAGAATGACAATTCTAGCAAAGAATCTGTTCTGATCTGTCCGATTCTCGAAAAAATATTGCTTTTTCACGCTTAATTTTGTGCGACTAATGAAGTTTTCTGAAGCATAATCGATAGATTGCCGATCTAAATATATAGGCTCTAATAGAGGTTTTTATGTCAAAGCGATCTTGGATCAATAATTCTGGCGTAGCGGCAACTGAAATGGCGGTCGTTTTGCCTTTTATCGCGCTATTGTTTTTTGGTGTTTTTGACTTAGGTCAAGCGTTATTTAGTTCTGGTTCCCTAGTCCAGATAGCTAATGAAGGCGTAAAAACTGGGTCGCAATTGTCGGGAATCAAAGCTGCTAGCAATGAATCTTTTCAGAACGTTTGGTGCTATGAAAATGAGAGTGAATGTAAACCGAGTGGGCAGATTTTAACCGAGTGCGCAGATGTGAGTTATTCACCGACTTGTAAACTTGAGCACTGGGTAGTGCAAAGGCGAATTCGTTCACTCTTGAGCGAAGTTGCTAAAATCCCTTCAGGACAAATTACGACTATCGAAAGTGGTTTCGTTAAAACCACACGCGGCGACAACGTGAGCGTGAAGATTACTGGAACCTATCCAGGGACTATCCCCTTTATGAATGGCATTCCTTTTGAAGTCGAACACATGGGACCGTATCTATATGGCGACTCGCGCTTTTCTTATAAAAAGCCCGGTAGTATGGAAGGTATTGATTTACCAGGAGAGCCGCCGATTGGTGGGGGTGGAGGCGTTGAAGTAGGTGGAGATGTTGGTCTAACTAGCACGGGTGGTATAGAAGCTGTTGGGGTTGGTCTCTAGTCGCCCTCAAGTTGCCGATTTTAATAGCTTTGTTTGAAAAATATATCTGTTGTCTAGCATGACGATTGATTTTAATCTCACTCGAAGTTAGTAGATTGATCGCCGACTTATATACTTTTGAAATATAGATTGGCAGTCTGTCTAGTCGTCCAGTAAAATGATTTTACTGGACGACAATGAGTAAATATCCGTTAGCGAGAGTTTCGTTAAATGAAAAAACTTTTGGTTACGGATGTCATAGTGGGACATATTTAAATTAGCGATTAATGCATTCTACCCAAAGCAACTTTACCAGAGGGGCAACATTGCTCGAGTTTCTACTCGTTGCTTTCATCTTTTTTATTTTGATCTTTGGTTTTTTAGATTTTTCACGCGCACTTGCTGTTAAGAATACTTTAAACAGGGCTGCTTCAGCTGCAGTGAATCTTGCAGCAACAATTCCCGATATCCAACTCGATATTCGTCAACAGACAGGCGAAACCTGCGATCCCGGAAACCCCAATGATCCATGCACGAAACGGCGCAATCAATATAAAGCAGCAAGAGATCGAATTGTTGACACTGCTTTAGGCATTACGCGCGCGACCTTTATTAGTGATCCCGATCAATCAAATCTAGCTACCTTGACTTGGTTTTGCGCAGATTCAATTACACGCGAAGAATCAGATGATTGCAATGCGGCAATTTCAAATAATAATTGCAGAACAGACTCGGCGAAACGCCGAGCAGGTATGCTGATTAGACCCGGTGAAAATTTTTGCGCGTTTGAACAAGCCGGTAGTTACTTTTGGGCACACCGGCATCCGACTCTAGAAAAATTGAGCACAGGCGAAAATGTTGAAACTATTTTGCGCGAGCATCCTTTAGTATACGATTTGCGTGCCAGACTTTCAACGATTACTCCAATTATCCCTTCGTTTACTGTTACCGCAGAAATTCCTGCGTATGTATTTCAAGTTAGTACAGGCTCCTTTCCTGAGCCATTTACGATTACAACATCAACATCAACATCTACTGTTACAACAACGACTTCAACTACTGTAACGACAACAACGTCTACTACCTCTACATCTACTACCAAGACGTCAACAACATCAACGACTGCAACATCTACAACTCGGACAACTACGACATCTACTTCTACGACATCTACTTCTTCGACTAGTACTACTTCTTCAACTTCCACTACTGTCTGTAATTTAAATGGCGGCATTTGCAATGCTCCACCTTATTGCGTTTACCCTAATGGCCCATTCAATTGTTGTTTTGACGCAGCACATTGCAGTTGCAAGTCTTGCGCTGGGGGCGGTTAGAATGCATAAGATAATTTCTATGAGGAATGAGTCAGGCGCAATCCTATTAATTACAGCTTTTATTGCTGTTGTTTTAGTGATCTTTCTTGCCTTAGTAATTGACGTTTCTTTGATGTTTGTCACCCAAGATCAGCTTCAACGAGTGATCGATCATGCTACGATGGGGGGACTTAAATCATTTCTCGATCAAAATACATTAAATCTTCGTCCTGCGTCAGCTCGTGATCGTGCGAAGGAAATTTTTGAATCGAGGCACAACAGGCTTTTTGCTCAAGCGCTATTCAAAAATCCTGGCTCCTTGCAGTCGGATATCCAGTATGCTGGTGGTGGCGGTGGAGGTAGCAATGGAAAAATCTATTTCGGTCGCTGGCATAGCGCTGAGCCTCCCAATGGATGCACCGGCTATCTTTCTGAAGATGCGCAATGCCCATGCGTTGGCGGGGCGTATGTCAATAAAAAATGTTTTGAAAACCGTACCGCAAAAGCAGTGGCTGGTGCAACTGATGCTAACATTGATGCAATTAAAATCGAGTATCACCTAGCGAGTGCTAACCCCTTTCAAACAATTTTTGCCCGTGTTGTTGGATTAAATGAATTAGTCACTGGCGTGACTAGTATTGCAGCAATTACGCCACGACACGGCTATGCTGAAATCGATGGGTCAGTTTCGATTACTCAAGAAAACTTTCGCGCGATTGGTGCAACTGGCGGCTATGAATACCCGAATGGAAATTATCACCGTGCTGAAGCAAAATATGCTTTTGGGTTACAGCCGGGTCAAGATTGCGCTTCAAATCCAGCGATTGTAACAAGTTGTATTAGCAATCCTGATACATGCCCACTTGATAATAATGACGATTTAAGGATTCAGTGGACTGACAGCACTTCGATTGGAAATCTTCCTGGTATCCGTAATTGTTTTCCACCCTATAGCCAAACAGGAGACCCGGCTTGCTTTGCAGGTCATCAGATCCGTCATTATCGCGATGATTATCAGTGCGTTGAGGCTAAGCGCAAAGATACTAGTGGCAATGTTATCGCTCGTGATTATTCTTTAGTGGCGAATTATCGAGAGACTGGTGCGAATGGAGTGCATATTGGTCCGCAACCGTATACTCGAGTACTCAAGACAGTTAATCTTTTTGCGCAACGCTTCCGCGACCGCAAACAAACTGGCGATTTATTTGGCATGAGTTTTTTCGACCACGAACCAAATTTTATCCCCAACCGTCAATTCCGCTTGGAAGTTCCAAGTGATAGTAATTCCGAATTTATTAATTTATTAAAAGTAACAGATGTTTCTTTTGATACCTGGACAACAGGAGTGACCTGGCAACAACGACTCAAGTATCGCAATGAAGAACGTTATTATATTCCGCGTACCAATGCTTACACCGACATTTTATTAGCTCTTCAACAAGCTTCCAGTGCGCTTGCAGCTGAACGGACTGGCCAAGTCGATTCCTTTATTATTTTATTCACTGATGGTTTGACGAATTGCATCACTCAAGGATCTAATCGCGCATGTCAAAATACGGAACAGTACCATCGAGCTTCAATGTCCGAAGTCGTTAATTTTGCAATTAACTCACTAGCGCCATCACGTGTGGCATTACATACAATGCTCATTGGTGAGGATGTTGGGGGACACACACTGGTCAGAGACGATGGTGCATCTGCTGGAGATGGGGATTGTTTAAATGAAGCTCAGACAAGAAATCTGGGACGTGGTGCTTTAACTGACTATCGCACTGGACCAAGTTACGGAGGTGGTAACTGGGGACAAACAAAATATTTCTACCCAAATCGACTCTCCGAGGCGTCAGTTGTGACAAAAGGACTTTACCTGCCACTTCGACCACCTTTACTCGACAATCTAGGCAATCCAATTAACCTTTCGTCTTGGATTACTCAAAAATGTAAAGACTCAACTGTCAGTCGTGGGAATATTGTTAATTGTAGCGGCGGTGACTGCACTTATAATACTGGAACGACTAACCCCGTGGTCTTAGATAAATTTGGGCGTCTTTTATACGATCCATATGGGCGCACATATGACGAGCAGGCTCAAGCATTCGTTGACGCAATTTTTACAAAATCAACTTTTGCTATCGTTGATAATTAAAAATTATTAGATTTTACCGCACTCGCAGATCAACTAACCACCTGATAAGTCTCAAGTACTTGTGGCAATCAATGTAAAAATCCACCCACTTGCAGTTATTGCTCAGTCGGTGTAGTTTTCCTGTGCTTTAAGTGGGCTCCTTCGGGATTAGACTGAGTGCCAAAATAAATACATAAATTTCTTCTTTCAGCTCAGCTAGTTACAAGCTTGAGACTGAAGAAGTATTGTCAAAAAGAAGTATTGCCCCAAAACGATTTTAATTTAGGAGAGACAATTATATGTCAAAAGGAAAGTTTGAGAGAAACAAGCCACACGTGAACGTCGGAACGATTGGTCACGTGGACCATGGGAAGACGAGTTTGACGGCAGCGATTACGAAAGTGGCAGCGGAAGCTGGGATGGGGGAGTTTCGAGCGT